>JBLIGH010000295.1:0-4353 GCA_047636855.1 Pseudorhodobacter sp. | reverse complement strand
CGCTCTTTCAGGAAGTTACAAGGCGAAGGCTATGGCTATTTTATTTTGCTGACTTCCAAGTCCGAAAAGACAGAGGTGGCGAGCGGGCTTGATTGCGGCGCGGATGATTTTCTGGCCAAACCCGTTAGCCCGGGCGAGCTGCGGGCGCGGCTTCGGGCGGGCGAGCGGATATTGGGGATGCATGCAGAGCTGGTCAAAAAGAACCGCCTCGTCGGCAGCACGCTGGATAAATTGCAAAAACTGTATGATTCGCTGGACCGTGATTTGATTGAGGCCCGAAAACTACAGCAAACCCTAGTACGTGAACGCAGCCGCGATTTCGGCAAGGGCGAAGTCTCGGCGCTTTTGCGGCCCTCTGGCCATGTCGGGGGGGATTTGGTCGGGTTTTTTCAAATTAACCCGCGGCGAGTCGGTCTTTATTCGATTGATGTGTCGGGTCATGGTGTGGCGTCGGCGATGATGACAGCGCGCTTGGCCGGGCTTTTGACCGGATCATCGCCAGAAACCAACATAGCCCTGAAAAAGGGTGAGTTCGGCCAGCGTACGGCCCTTCCGCCCGAACAGGTTGCGGCGCGGCTTAATCGCATGATGTTCGAAGATATACAAGTAGATCAATACTTTACGCTGGCATATGCCGAGGTTGACCTGCTTACCGGCGAGGTTCAACTGGTTCAGGCGGGGCACCCTTATCCAGCGGTGATTCGCGCCAATGGCGATGTCGAATATATTGGCGAGGGCGGTTTGCCGATTGGCCTGATTTCGGACGCAACTTATGAAAGGGTGCAGGCAAAGCTATATGCTGGCGACAGGCTTTTCCTGGTGTCCGACGGTGTGACGGAATGCCCATCACCCACAGGCGAGGAGCTGGGTGAAGAGGGGCTGACGCGCATCCTTCAGGCGAACCATAATATGGGCAGCGATGCCTTGCTTGATGCGCTTGTTTGGGATCTTTCGCGCTATTTCGGCGGTGAGGATTTTCCAGATGACGTTTCGGGAACCTTGTTTCATTACAAAGGCTAATGCTCCTGAATGAACTTTTGAAGCATCGCGTGATCTCCCGGGTTTCCCAAAGCATCAAGGGCCAGATCGAAGGGCAGCCAAAGGGCGGTATGGCCGGGTTCTGATGGGCCGGAAATACGCATAATCGGCCGCGCGATATAAATCGTGCAGACTTTCTCGGCCCAGAGGCCGTATTCCGGCATATGGGTAAAGCGGCGAAAGGTGCCAAAGCGCCGCTCGATCGCGATATGCCAGCCGGTTTCCTCGAAGGCTTCGCGGTGCAATGCGGCGATCGGGTTTTCACCCTTGTCGATGCCGCCGCCGGGCAGCTGAACCTCGGGGGCCGGTTCAGACTGATATGTCAACAAAACCTGCCCTTCGCGGTGCAAAATTGCATAGACGCCGGGCCTGCGGGTATAGCGGCGGGCGGATTCTGGCGGCTCTCCGTAACGTCTGATCATTTGACCCCCTGGTTGCCGTGCATGCATTCTCGCGGTATGCCAAAGATGGCTTGCCAAGGAAACCCCATGACCATCGGTACAAAACTCGCTTGGGACGATAGTGTCCTCCCCTTTCAGCTTGATCACTCGGACATCCGGGGTCGCGTTGCGCGACTTGATGGTGCTTTGCAGGCGGTTCTGAAGCAACATAATTATCCGCCGCAAGTCGAAGCACTTGTGGCAGAGGCTACGTTGCTGACCGCGTTGATCGGTCAAACCATTAAACTGCGTTGGAAGTTGTCGCTGCAAATTCGCGGCAATGGCCCCGTCAGCCTGATCGCCACGGATTACTTCGGCCCAACGGACGAGGGAGAGATTGCGCAGGTGCGCGCCTATGCCAGCTTTGACGCTGAAAAGATGGCGGCCGATGCCGAACCCTTCAGCCTGATTGGCGAGGGGTATTTCGCCATTCTCATCGATCAGGGCCCCGATATGAGACCCTATCAAGGCATCACACCGATTTCAGGAGGCTCGCTTTCCGCCTGTGCCGAGACGTATTTTGCACAATCAGAGCAGCTTCCAACCCGATTTGAACTGAGCTTTGGCAAAGTCACGATGCCGGGCGAAGAACCGTCGTGGCGCGCAGGCGGTGTGATGTTGCAACATATGCCCAAAGCGTCGCCCGCGGTTGCGGCAGAAGCGGGTTCGGGCGAAGGCGGGCTGTTGGCACCTGTCGATATTTTGGACGGGGACGAGGGTGAAAACTGGACCCGGGTGAATTACTTGCTGGATACGGTCGAGGAGTTAGAGCTGATTGGCCCGCATGTTGCGCCAACCGATCTTTTGGTGCGGCTTTTCCACGAGGAAGGCCCGCGTGTATTTGATCCGCAGCCGGTGCGCTTTGGCTGTTCTTGCTCGGAAGACCGTGTGCGCCACTCCTTGTCCGCCTATGCGCAGGCTGATCTGTCAGATATGATCACCGAAGAAGGGATTCTGACGGCCGATTGTCAGTTTTGCGGCGCGCATTACCAACTGGACCCCGCAACGATCGGCATTCGCCCTGAGACGGAAACTGATGATGGGGCGGTGGGCAATGACACCTGAAGCGCTGCTTCGTGTTTTTGACAAGACCACGGCGGAATCGTCCGATTTTGATCTGAACATTGGCGTGGTGCTGCCACCGGGGCGCAAATTGCGCCCTGCGGCGGTTTTGATCGCGGTCTGCGATACGGCCAAAGGCGCACAGGTCATTTTGACCAAGCGATCGTCGCGGCTTAAGCACCATCCGGGCCAAATCGCGTTTCCTGGTGGCAAGGTCGATGAAGGTGACGCGGATGCCGAAGCTGCCGCGCTGCGCGAGGCACAAGAAGAAGTTGGCCTTATCCCCGGCAATGTGAAGGTTCTGGGCCGTCTTTCGATGCATGAGACGGTGACAGGTTACAGTGTTATCCCCATTTTAGGCCATGTTAGAGACGTTTTTATCCCAATCCCCGAAGCAGGCGAAGTCGAAGAAGTCTTTTCGGTGCCGCTACCGTTTTTGATGAATACCGCAAATTACCGAGTGGAAAAGCGGCTTTGGCGTGGCGATTGGCGACGCTACTATGCGGTGCCATACGGCCCCTATTACATTTGGGGCGCCACGGCGCGGATTTTGCGTGGGATGGCCGAAAGGTTGGTGCCATGAAAATAGCAGGCGCTTGGCTGGATAATGCGAAAACGCAAGCGGTTTGCCGGGTGCTGAGTGATGCCAGGTTTCAGGCGCTTTTCGTCGGTGGGTGCGTGCGTAATGCGTTGATAGGCGCCGAGGTCAATGACATCGATATTGCGACTGACGCGACGCCCGAAACAGTCACTAAACTTGCCAATGATGCAAAAATACGAGTGATTCCAACGGGCATCGAACATGGCACTGTGACACTTATTTTGGGCGGCATTGCGCATGAGGTCACGACCTTTCGGCGCGATGTGACAACGGATGGGCGACACGCCACAGTGGCCTTTTCCCGCTCGGTCGAGGAAGACGCGCGCCGCCGGGATTTCACAATGAACGCGCTTTACGCGCAGGCCGACGGCAGCGTCGTTGACCCGCTGAATGGCTTGCCCGATTTGATTGCGCGCCATGTGCGGTTTGTGGGCCAGCCCGCCCAGCGTATTACCGAAGATTACCTGCGGATATTGCGCTTTTTCCGCTTTACCGCGTGGTATGGCGACCCGGGTCGCGGCATTGATGCAGATGGCCTGGCCGCTTGTGCAGCGCATTTGGATGGGCTTCCTTCGTTATCGCGCGAACGTGTCGGTTCCGAAATGCGCAAACTTTTGGCGGCACCTGATCCTGCACCCGCAATTGCGTCGATGGCGCAAGCGGGTGTTTTGGGGGCTGTGCTTCCCGGTGCGAACCCAGCAGCGCTGCCTATCCTCGTGCATCTAGGGGGCACGGATTGGATGACACGGCTGGCCATACTGGGCGGTGAAGACGCTGCCGAAAACCTGCGCCTTTCACGCCTTGAAACCAGCCAATTGCGCTTGATCAGAGACGAAATTGGCAGCTTGCGCGGCGCGTCAGAGCTTGGGTACCGCTTTGGTACGCAAGCCACAAAATCCATCATTTTGGGCCGTGCCGCTTTGTTTGAGGCGCCCCCCCCGGTGGGATGGCAGGGTGCCGCCACCGAGGGTGCCGCCGCACGCTTCCCGGTTTCGGGCACCGATTTGATGCCCGACCTGCAAGGCGCTGCCCTTGGTGAAAAACTGCGCGCGCTGGAACAACGCTGGATCGCATCGGGCTTTGTGCTTTCGCGCGCAGAACTCTTGGCCTAAGGGCGTTTCCCTTCGGCGCAGTTGCGGATATATCCTTGGCATATCCAAAGAAGGCGTACCCCCCCGTGTTTCGGTTTTTTGAGGGTCTGGTAGACCCCTA
>JBLIGH010000294.1:0-4356 GCA_047636855.1 Pseudorhodobacter sp. | reverse complement strand
GATCATCACTCATGATGATGATCTGAGCTATATGAGAAACGACGCGGACTATCCCATATTCACCGCCACGCGCGCGTCTGTGCGCGAAGCGGGTCAACTGGCCGCCTCGATGTTGCTCGATATCATTTGCAATCGTTGCGCGCGCCCCCTTCAACGCTTACTAGAGGCGGAACTGATCATCGGTCAATCCACAGGTCCAGCCCTAAGCAGGCGTTAAACATGCTGCCAACCCGCGCCGATTTCCCCGCGCCGTTCTTGTTCGGTGCCGCGACCTCGAGCTACCAGATCGAGGGGCATGCGCATGGCGGGGCGGGCCGCACCCATTGGGATGATTTCGCGGCAACGCCGGGGAATGTGATAAATGCCCAGCATGGCGGGCAAGCCTGCGATCACTATCACCGCTGGCCGCAAGACCTTGATTTGCTGCGGGACGCCAATTTCGATGTCTACCGCTTTTCATGCTCTTGGGCCCGGGTCATGCCCGAGGGTCGCGGTGCGGTGAATGCCCAAGGTCTCGATTTCTACGAACGCCTTGTCGATGGCATGTTAGAGCGCGGCCTGAAACCCGCAGCAACTTTATATCATTGGGAATTGCCCTCGCCGTTGTCCGACCTTGGTGGCTGGCGCAACCGCGATATCGCCGGCTGGTTTGCGGATTATACCGAGGTGCTGATGGCCCGGTTCGGCGACCGCCTTTGGTCTGCGGCCCCGATAAACGAGCCGTGGTGCGTCTCTTGGTTGTCGCATTTTTTGGGGCATCACGCCCCGGGTCTGCGCGATATCCGCGCGACGGCCCGCGCCATGCACCATGTGGGCCTTGCCCATGGTCGCGCGATCGAGGCGATGCGCGGCCTTGGCATGCGCAATCTTGGCGCGGTCTGCAATCTGGAATATGCCGCAGCCGCCGACCAAAGCCCCGAGGCGGCCAAGGCGGCAACCCTTTACGATGGTTACTATAATCGCTGGTTTCTATCCGCGATTTTCAAAGGCGAATACCCCGAAGACGTCTTGCAGGGCCTGCTGCCGCATATGCCAGAAAACTGGCAAGACGATATGGCCATCATCGCAAGCCCGGTCGATTGGGTTGGCGTGAATTACTACACCCGTAAGCTGATCGCCCCCGGTCCCGGCCCTTGGCCATATCATCAAGAGATTCCCGGCCCCTTGCCCAAAACCGAAATGGGCTGGGAGATTTACCCAGAAGGGCTTGCGTTTTTCTTGCGGCGCATCCACGCCGAATACGCCAAAGGCCTGCCGATTTTTGTCACTGAAAACGGAATGGCCAATGCCGATAGCCTGCTGAACGGTGCTGTCGATGACCCCGAACGCATCGCCTATCTTGGGTCGCATTTGGCCGCCGTGCAGCGCTGCATCGCCGAGGGCGTTCCGGTGGCGGGTTATTTCACATGGTCGCTATTGGACAATTACGAATGGGCCTTAGGTTACGATAAACGCTTTGGCCTGGTGCATGTGGACTTCGAAACCTTGCAGCGCACCCCAAAAGCATCCTATCACGCGCTTAGGAACGCTTTGCAGCGTTGATCCGCAGCCCGGAGCCACCCAGATGACCACACCAGCGCCCGCATTGTCCCTCGTCGCTGATATCGGCGGCACGAACACGCGTGTGGCTCTGGCGCAAGGTGCGCAGCTTTTGCCCGCAACCATCCGCAGGTTTCGCAACATCGATTATCCGGGGCTAGAACCGATCTTGCGGTCGTATCTGCAACGCGAGGCGGGCGTCAGTTGCACAGGCGTATGTGTCGCCGTGGCAGGCCCGATTGCGAATGGCGTTGCAACGATGACCAATCTGGATTGGACGATTGACGGTGCGGCCCTGATGCGCGCCACAGGTGCAACTCAGGTCGCGATCTTGAATGATTTGCAAGCGCAAGGTCACGCCTTGGGCCATATTGCCGCCGAAAATCTGCGCCCCATCCTGCAAGGGCCGGATGCAGCCCCCCAAGATACAAAATTGGTCATCGGCGTCGGCACCGGCTTTAACGCGGCCCCGGTGCATGAAACACCGATGGGGCGGATCGTTGCGGCCTCGGAATGCGGGCATGTCAATCTTCCGGTCCGGGATGCGGCCGATCTGAAACTGGCGGCGTTCCTGTCTGCGGCCCATGGCTTTCCCGGCGTCGAAGATGCCCTGTCGGGCCGTGGTCTGGAAAGGCTCTTTGCGTTTGTCAGCGCCCAAGCGGGTCAGACAGATCTGCTCAAAGCCCCCGATATCATGTCCGCCGTCGTGGCCGAGGCGGGCCAAGGCATTGCGAGCGATACCGCACGGCTGTTTGTGCGCTTGCTTGGTGCAACCGCTGGCAATTTGGCGCTGACCCACCTGCCCTTCGGCGGCATCTATCTTTGCGGTGGCGTGTCGCGGGCCTTTGCCAGCCATCTTGCCCCGATGCGGTTCAAAGCGGCTTTCCGCGACAAAGGTCGGTTTGCCGGGTTCATGCAGAAATTCTCGGTATCGGTGATCGAGGATGATTATGCTGCGCTGACCGGGTCGGCGGTCTATCTGGCGACAACCACCCCGCATAAATTCAACGCGGCGCATTTGCCAAAGGCCTGAGCCTGCGCGTCCCTGCGCAGCGCATCGGTGGGGCCTCAATGGCCCCGCCGGTGCGGGCTACGCGCTGCAGGCCAGCACAGCACGCTCGACCATGACAGTGGCCAAATGCGCGCGGTATTGCGCACTGCCATGTACATCATCGATCATATCGTCGCTTGGTAAGGTCAGCCCCGCCAAAGCAGATGTTGTAAACGCCGCAGTCAGCGCCGCCTCTGCCTGCGTCCAGCGAAAAACACCATTGCCCGAGGCCCCGGTGATCGCGACACGCACACCGTCTTCAAACTTCGCCACAAAAGCCCCCACCAGCGCAAAGCGCGAGGCTGGCTGGGCAAATTTCCGGTACGCGGCGGTTTGCGGCACCGGAAAGGTCACGCCGGTGATGATTTCGCCTTCCGCCAGCGCCGTCTCGAACAATCCCAAAAAGAAATCATCGGCTGCAATCTTTCGCGCATTCGTGGCGATCAAAGCGCCCGAGCCAAGCGCCGCTGCCGGATAACACGCCGAAGGGTCGTTATTTGCCAGACTGCCACCGATTGTGCCGCGATTGCGCACCGCCGGGTCACCGATCTGCCCCGCCAAAGCAGCAAGCGCCGGATACGAACCCGCAACCTTTCGCGCCACATCCGCATGCAGTGTCGCCCCGCCGATCACGATCCCTGCATCGCTTTGGCAAACGCCCTGCAATTCTGCGATCCCCATCAAGCTGACCAAAACCCCCGGATCCGCCAAACGTTGCTTCATCGTCGGAATTAAGGTTTGCCCACCAGACAAAGCCTGCGCCTCACCGGTCGTCAGCGCATCCAGCGCCTCTGCCAAAGTCTTGGGTTTGCGCAATTCAAAACTATACATCCGAACCTCGTTGGGGCTGCGTGCCCCTCACAGGGCACATTAACAAAATATCATAACGCATTGTACAAAAAATCAAATATCTACAAAAAGCTGCCCTGACGCCGCCATCACCGATTTGACGATATTGTGGTAGCCGGTGCACCGGCATATGTTGCCATCCAGGTATCTCGCACTTCGGTTTCTGTTGGTGACGGGTTTTCAGCCAAAAGCGCGCTTGCGCTCATCACCATGCCGGGTGTGCAAAACCCGCATTGCAGCCCGTGATAATCCTGAAACGCCTGTTGCAGTTTCGACAAAGACCCATCCGCATCCGACATCCCCTCAATCGTGCGCACCTCTGCCCCGTCCAGCTCTTGCGCGAAAATCGAGCATGACTTGACCGCCCGCCCATTCACATGCACAAGGTAGGCACCACATTGCGCTGTGTCACAGCCGATATGGGTGCCCGTCAGGCCCAGCCCGTCGCGCAAATACGCCGAAAGCAAAGTCCGGCCTTCGGTCTCTGCCGACACCTCTGTGCCATTCACAATCATCGTAGCAAGCGTCATTTCAACCCCGCGGCGGTTCGCAATTCGCCTATTTAGCATGCCTTACAGGCCGTCTTTAAACCGGCTCAGGATTGGTATTGCCCTTTACAGACCCGCTTTCAATTGCTTTTTGCAACCGGCGGAAAAACACATCAGACAATTTCCGGGCAAGGCCGTCAATGATGCGGCCGCCCATCTGCGCCAATCGGCCGCCGATGGTAACCTCGACCCGGTAGTGCAGCAACGTCCGGTTTCCCGAAGGCGAAAGGGCGATTTTGGCGACTCCCGTCGCAAAGCCTGCATAGCCGCCCTTGCCCTCGCCCAAAATCTGCAAGGACTGGTTTTCAACCAGATCCGAAAGCGTGACCCTGCCGGTAAACCTGACTTTCATAGGGCCGAGTTTTTGCA
>JBLIGH010000293.1:0-4401 GCA_047636855.1 Pseudorhodobacter sp. | reverse complement strand
CTGCAACAGCTTTAGAACAGGTCGAGCAGGCGTTTCAGGTAATCGCGTTCGTTTTCGGGGCGTGCCTGATCGCCTTGACGGCGGCGGATCTCGTCCAGCAGATCTTGGGCGCGGCGATAGACATCATCGCCTTGCAGCAGATTGCTGTCTGACCCGATCCGAGCGCCATCACCCGGCTCGCGACCCAAGGGGTCACGGGTGGAATTGGGATCGGCGCGGCCCACGGCCTCGCCTTGCTGGTTGCCATTGTTCTCGCGCTGCTCTTGTGCCATCGCCTCGCCAAGATCACGCATGCCTTCGCGCAAAGAGCGCATTGCGTCGGCCTGACGGTCCAGCGCGCCGGGCAAGTCGCCATCGCGCAAGGCACGTTCCGCCTCTTCCATCGATCGCCCAGCTTCGTCCAAGGCACGACGACCCGCCTCGCCCTGTTCCGATCCGGCCCCCGGCAGATTGCCGCCATTCAGGTTCCCCAGCTGATTGCGCAGGTCGCGTTGGCGTTGGGACAGGCCTTGACCTTGGCCCTCGCCTTGCTCGCCGGTCCCTTGCTGGTTTTGACCCTGCTGGCTGTCCCCGTTTTGGCCATCTTGACCGGGTTCTTGCCCCTCTTGCTGACCCTCTTCCTGACCCTGTTGGCCGTCTTGATTTTGCAATTCCGAGAAGCTGTCATCCGACAGGTCTTGCTGCTCGCGCAGCGTCTCGCCTAGATCGCGCATGGCTTGCTGTCCGGGGCTGCCTTGGCCACCCTCGCCTTGGGTGACTTGCATGTTTTCCATCAGTTGACGCAGCATTTCCATCAGCTCGGCCGCTTCGGCCATGCGGCCTTCTTCCAGAAGCTTTTGCAGCTCTTCTAACATATCTTGCAGCTGATCGCCGGTCATTTCCATGCCCTGCTGCTCTTGTGCCGCATCACCGTCGGGGTTGCGCTCGGCCTCTTGGGCTAGCTGGCGCATATAGTCGTCCATTGCTTGGCGCAATTCTTGCATCAGCTCTTCGATCTCGGAAGGATCAGCACCGTTGCGGATCGCTTCATCCAGCCGATCTTGCGCCCGTTGCAGCCGTTCACGGGCCGAGGCAAGGTCGCCTTCCTCGATCATCAAGGCAATTTCCCACAAAGCTTCGGCCAGCTCATCTCGGGTTTGAAGGCTCATACCCACAGCCTCTGCGTCAAGCCTGCGCAGGGCGACGCGCAGCCGCAGATAGGCGCGTTCGTTGCGGATAAAGCCTTCGGGATGGTTGGTCACCGCGCGAAACACCTGCACCGAGCGGGCGGCATTGCTGCGTGACCAAAGCAGGTCGCGGCGCATCTCGATCACGGCCGCGGCCAAAGGATCGAAAAAGCGTTTACCCGGGAGCGTTATGGCCAGCGGATCGGCGATGCCTTCTTGGTCGGCGGCATCTTTAACGGACAACCGAACGGTGACGGGCAGATTGGCCATCACATGCTTGGACAGATCCTCGATCAAAATCTCGGTGAAATCGGCCCGGTTACCCGTGATGGGCAAGGGCAGATCCAGCAAGATCGGCTCGATGGGTTCTGGGTCCACCAGCAGGCCGAAACGCCGGTCAATTCCGGCCAAATCCAATGTGATGCGCGCTTGCCCACTTTGAATGCCGTGATCGTCGCGCGCCGAAAACGGCAGCTTCATGCGACCATCGGCCTCGCGGGCGACTTCATCGGTCGCCTCGACATGCGGCAGGGCATCTTTCAGCGCAACGATATTCCAGGTTTTGCCGCCCGGACCCTCGATGCCAATTGCGCCGCTTTGGGTGATGTCAAATTCCTGCGTCGGGGATTGCGCCGCGTCTTCGGCAGGGTCTGGTGCGCGCCCTGATACGGTTTCGACCAGTGATAACGCCCCAACCTCGCCATAAAAGCGCAATTGCACGCGCGATCCGGTTGGGACCTCGAACGTTACCAGATCGATTTCGTTCAGATACAGCGTGGGTTTGCCAGTATAGGGCGGCGGTTGGACCCAGCCTTCCCAGCTTGGGCCCGCGATCAATGCCTGCGCCGGGCCAGCGCCAAGCCCGGTGACCGAGGCAACCCGCCAGAGCGAGCCAAAGATCAAGGCGGTAACCAATGCGGTCAATGCCATGTAGCGCAGGCCAAACCGGTCGCGCGATGCCAGCGTTAAATCGGGCGAGACCGCGCGCGCGCCTGCGGCAATACGGGCCATCCGCGCCAGATGCGCCGCCCAAACCGCGCGCGAGGCGGGGTCATTGCTGCCAATCGCCTGATGGTCGTTCAGCGTGGCAATCGGGCGGCCGGGCAAGGTTGCATCCAGGCGGGCCAAAGCCTGCGCCATGTTGGGTTTGTGAAACCCGCGCCAGCCTTTGAACAGCGCCCAAAATGCGACGAGGCCAGCCAAGCCAAATCCCGCTAGCAGCCAAAGGCGCGGTAGAAAATCCTGCAGACCCAGTACCAAAAACGCAAGAATAGTAAGCAAAACGCTCCAAAACGGCCAAAAGCCCCGAATCAATCGTTCGGCCCAAAGCCCTGCCAAGGTCAGCAGAAGCGGCCAACGCAGGCGGGTTTGTAGAGTTTTGTCCTGCTTTTGCGTCATTTACCCGCCTTTGAGTTTCGGGGCGTCACAGCCACTCGGGTATGGTATCGCGATTGAGCATTTCGTCAAACGTCGGACGCGCCCTGATGACTGCAAAGTGATCATCTTTCACCAAAATTTCGGGGACTAGCGGTCTGGAGTTGTATTCCGATGCCATCACCGAACCATAAGCCCCGGCCGACCGAAAAGCCACAAGCGCGCCTGCGGTTAGCGCCGGCAACATTCGCGCTTTGGCAAAGGTATCACCGGTCTCGCAAATCGGCCCGACGATATCATAGGCCTGCTGTTCCAGCCCCGGTGCAGGCTCGTTTAGCGGCACGATGTCGTGATGCGCCCCATACATCGCGGGGCGGATCAAATCATTCATCGCCGCGTCGATGATCAGAAAATCGCGATCTTCGCCGTTTTTCACATAGATGACCTCGGCGACCAGCACACCGGCATTGCCAGAAATCAGGCGACCGGGTTCGATTTGGATTTCGCAACCCAAATCCCCCACGCTGCGCTTGATCACGGCACCATATTCGATTGGCAGCGGTGGCGCCGAATTGTTACGCTCGTATGGGATACCCAAGCCGCCGCCTAGGTCGAGCCTGCGGATATTATGACCATCCGCGCGCAGGGCGTGGGTCAGTTCTGCGACCTTCAGATAGGCCTGCTCGAACGGTTCCAGATCCGTCAGCTGGCTGCCGATATGGACGTCGATGCCCACGATGTCGAGGCCCGGAAGTGTGGCCGCTTCGGCGTAAACCGCGCGGGCGCGGCTGATCGGGATGCCGAACTTGTTTTCCTTCTTACCGGTCGCGATTTTCTCGTGGGTTTTTGCATCGACATCGGGGTTCACGCGAATGGTGATGGGGGCGATCAAGCCAAGGCCGCTGGCCACTTCCGACAGAACCCGCATCTCGGGCTCGGATTCCACGTTGAACTGACGAATGCCACCCATCAGGGCCAAATGCATCTCTTCGCGGGTCTTGCCGACGCCAGAAAAGACGATGCGGTCACCGGGGATGCCAGCAGCCTTGGCGCGCCGATACTCGCCGCCCGAAACCACATCCATGCCCGCGCCCAAGTCGCCAAGGGTTTTGAGGACAGCCAGGTTCGACAGGGATTTGATCGAGAAACACACCAGATGCGGCATCGGTGACAGCGCTTCGGTAAACAGCTGGTAATGCCGTGTCAAAGTGGCGGTGGAATAGCAATAAAACGGCGTGCCAACGGCAGCTGCGATGTCGGAAAGTGCCACGCCTTCGGCGTGAAGAACCCCGTCCCGATAAAGAAAATGATCCATGCGCCGTTCCTTTGGTTCGGTGTTTCAGGGGGCGTTTAGCATGAATGCAAAGCCAAGGCCAAGCCGGGCTTATCAGTTGCGATAGCTTGGGTCTTCGTCTTCCAGAATGGCGTGGATTTCCCTCAAGAAACGGCCAGCCTGATCGGGGTACACGTCCATTTCCGAGGCTACTTTTTCCGCGATCTCGTCTGACAAGACGCGCAGCTTCTGACCCGTTTGCAGCGCGCGAATATAGGTCTCGGCAGAGCGTTCGAAATAATAAAGCCGGTTGAAAGCATCGGCGACAGACTGACCGATGATCAATACCCCGTGATTGCCCATCACCATGACCTTATGCCGTGGATTGGTCAGCATCGCGGCGCAGCGCACGCCTTCCTCTTCAAACGCCAAGCCGCCGTAGCTTTCGTCGATCACCACACGGTTGAAAAATGTGGCGGTGTTTTGGTCGATCGGCAACAAGCGGCTATCGGCCAGCGAGGCCAGTACGGTGGCAAAGATCGAATGCACATGCATCACACAAGTTGCATGCGGCACAAGCCGGTGGAT
>JBLIGH010000292.1:0-4413 GCA_047636855.1 Pseudorhodobacter sp. | reverse complement strand
AAAATCAAGGGGCGCGGCGCCAAGGTGATTGGCGTCAACCCGATCCGCTCGGGCTATAATGCGGTTGCTGATGATTGGTTCGGCGTGACACCGGGTGCGGATGGTCTGCTGATTTTATCGCTGATCCATTGCTTGCTGGAGGCAGGCAAGATTGATCTTGATTACCTTGCCAATTTCACCAATGCGCCGCTGTTGGTGCGCTCGGACGAGGGCGCCGAAAAGGGCCTGTTCTTGCGCAATGCCGAAGGAAAACCGGTTGTGGTTTCCGGCGGCAAGCTGGTGGCGTTTGACCAAAAAGGCGTGAAACCTGATCTGGGTGCGACTTACGAGGGCCACCGCACAGTGTTCCAACTGCTGGCCGAGCGTTACCTGGCGGCTGAATACAAACCCGAAGCCGTCGCGGACCGTGTGGGCATCGAGGCAGCCCGCATCCGCGAATTGGCCGCAGAGCTGGCTCGCGTCGCTTTTGACGAGGCGTTTGAGCTGGATCAGGAATGGACAGATTTCCGGGGGCAGTCACATAGCAAGATGATCGGTCGGCCAGTGTCCTTTCACGCGATGCGTGGGATTTCGGCGCATTCCAACGGCTTCCAAACCGCCCGCGCGCTGCATTTGCTGCAAGTTGTGCTGGGCACCGTAGAGGCCCCCGGTGGTTACCGCCTGAAGCCGCCATATCCGAAACCCGCCGAGGCGCATCCGGCACCTCATTGCAAGGTCACGCCCGGCAAACCACTGGACGGCCCGCATCTGGGCTACCCGCGCGGGCCAGAACATCTGGCGCTGCGCGAAGACGGCACGCCCGCGCGGATCGACAAGGCGTTTTCGTGGGAAAACCCAATGTCTGCTCATGGCATGATGCATATGGTCATCGCCAATGCCCATGCGGGCGACCCCTATAAGATCGATACGCTGTTCCTTTACATGGCGAATATGGCGTGGAATTCGTCGATGAACACCGCCAAGGTGATGGAGATGTTGACCGACAAGGGTGAGGACGGCGAATATGTCATCCCGCGCATTATCTATTCCGACGCCTACGCGTCCGAGATGGTGGCCTATGCCGATTTGATTTTGCCTGACACCACCTATCTGGAGCGGCATGACTGTATCAGCCTGCTAGACCGCCCGATCTCGGAACCCGACGCGGCAGGCGACAGTATCCGTTGGCCAGTGATCGAGCCTGATCGCGATGTGGTCGGTTTTCAATCGGTGGTGATTGAACTTGGCGCGCGGCTGGGCCTGCCGGGCTTTGTCGATGCGGATGGCAAGGCGCTTTACAAAGATTATGCCGATTACATTGTGAACCATCAACGCCGTCCGGGCGTTGGCCCGCTGATCGGGTTTCGCGGTGAAGACGGTACCGAAGTCGGGCGCGGCAAGCCAAACCCCGACCAGCTGCAGAAATATATCGAGAACGGGGCCTTCTTTCAGGCGCATGTGCCGGAAGGGGCGAATTACTATAAACCATGGAACCAAACCTATCAGGATTGGGCCGTGGAAATCGGTATCTATGACGCGCCGCAGCCCTATCTGTTCTCGCTTTACTCTGAACCGATGCGCAAATTCCAATTGGCTGCCGAGGGTCATGGCGAGCGCCAACCGCCTGAACATTTGCGCGCGCAGTTGCAACATGTGATGGACCCGCTGCCGATCTGGTATGCGCCTTTTGGCGATGATGGGGCCGAGGGCTATCCGGTTCACGCCCTGACCCAACGGCCAATGGCGATGTATCACAGCTGGGGTAGCCAGAACGCCTGGCTGCGCCAGATCCACGGCCATAACCCTTTGTATGTTCCAACAAAAATCTGGAACGATAACGGTTTTGCTGAAGGCGATTGGGCGCGCGTGACCTCGCCTTCGGGTGAAATTACGGTGCCGGTGGCGCATATGGCGGGCCTGAACGCGAATACGGTCTGGACTTGGAACGCCATCGGTAAGCGCAAAGGGGCTTGGGGTCTGGACGAAGCGGCGCCCGAGGCCACCAAGGGCTTTTTGCTCAACCACCTGATCCATGAATTGCTGCCGCCGAAAGGCGACGGCATGCGGTGGAGCAATTCGGACCCGGTCACAGGGCAGGCGGCTTGGTTCGACCTGCGCGTCAAGATCGAGAAGGTTGGGGCCCCTGCAGAGGCACAACCAGCTTTCCCCGCCCTGACTGGACTAGAACAGGCGGTGGCAAAATGAGCGTTTGGCGACAAATCAGGGTTGATGCCGGGTGTAACCCCGGAATTTTCAAAAATTCCGGACAAGATTTTTTAAAAAATCTTTTTCCTGCACATAACAGACGGCAGATTCAGATGGAGGGGCGCGTATGACTTGTCTTCCCGGGCATACCGAAAAGAAATTGGGTCTGGCGATTGACCTTGATACGTGTGTGGGCTGCCATGCTTGCGTGACCGCTTGTAAGGGGTGGAACGATCAGGGCTACGGCGTGCCTTTGTCGGACCAAGACGCTTACGGCGCCGATCCGTCGGGGACATTTCTGAACCGCGTGCATGGCTATCAGATAGAGCCTAAAGTCGGTGGGGCGGCTCAGACCATCAACTTTCCACGTTCGTGCCTGCATTGCGAAGATGCGCCTTGCGTGACCGTTTGCCCGACTGGGGCAAGCTATAAGCGGCAAGAAGATGGCATCGTTTTGGTCAATGAGGACGCCTGTATCGGTTGCGGCCTTTGCGCCTGGGCCTGCCCTTACGGTGCGCGCGAGATGGATCAAGATGCAGGCGTGATGAAGAAATGCACGCTTTGTGTTGACCGCATCTATAATGAAAACCTGCCCGAAGAAGACCGCGAACCTGCCTGTGTGCGCACTTGTCCAACGGGCGCGCGGCATTTCGGCGATTTCAACGATCCCGACAGTAAGGTCTCGCAGCTGACAGCGGCGCGGGGCGGGTACGATCTGATGCCAGAAATGGGCACCAAGCCAACAAATAAATACCTGCCGCCGCGCTTGAAAGACAACCGGTCAGAGGCGTCGCTGCTGGCACCGCTGTTGGACATCGAGGCCACGGGCTTCGCAGGCTGGCTTGACCGCCTTTTGGGGAAAATCTAATGCATCCGGCACCATCTGTTATTCTTTTCACCGTTTTGTCCGGGCTTGGTTTCGGCTTTATGGCCTTTCTGGCGCTGGGCTTTTTGCCTGTGTCGGGCATGGCGGCCTTCTGGATCTGGGGCCTTGGTTATGCGTTGGCTGTTGGCGGGCTTTTGGCCTCGACCGCGCATTTGGGCAATCCGCAACGCGCACTGCTGGCTTTCACGCAGTGGCGGTCGAGCTGGCTAAGCCGCGAGGGTTGGGCCTCGGTTTTGGCTTTGCTGGCGCTGGCCCCGATCGCGCTTAGCGATTGGTTGGGATGGGACATGACATTTGTTTTGCGATTGCCGGGGGTTTTGCTGGCGCTGGCGACGGTGGCCTGCACCTCGATGATCTATACGCAAATCCGTGCGGTGCCGCGGTGGAACCATTGGATCACACCAACCTTGTTTATGGCCTTCGCCCTGGCAGGTGGGGCCTTGATGGTGGGGGCTGGTGCTATGGCTGGGATTTTGCTGCTGGGGCTTGGCGGGCTGTTGCTGCTGGGCTTTGCGCTGGGAGACAAGCAATTTGCGACGCGCGGTGCCAGTATGGAAACTGCGACAGGCTTGGGCCGGATTGGCGCGGTTTCGGTCTGGGAGCAGCCTCATACCGGTGAAAATTACTTGTTGCGAGAGATGATCTTTATCGTTGCCCGCAAGCATGCGACCAAGCTTCGTATCCTCGCCGTGGTTCTGGCGGCTTTGGTTCCGGCTGGGCTGGCTTTTATCGGGGGCATCGCGCTGACTGTGATTGCGGTTTTGGTGCATCTTATCGGCGCTTTCGCGGCGCGCTGGTTGTTTTTTGCCGAAGCAGAGCATGTCGTGGGCCTTTATTACGGCAAGCGCTGACTTGACTTGAGCCATATCAAAGCGCGACGTGTCCTGCCCGGCGATACCTTGGGCTAGCGATACGCTTTTTGGGAGGCTCAAAATGGCTCGATTGACGGTAATTCTGTTTTCTATCATTTCGACGTCCTTGATGGGGACGGGCGTTGTGATCGCATTGGTCAGCGGCAATGATACGCTGATCCCGATCTTGATTGCAGCCGCTATCGGCTTTGTGCTGGCGTTCCCGCTTAGCTGGATCGTCGCCAAACAGATCGCAGACTAGTAATTCTCGACGGGTGCACGCAAACTTGTCGTATAAGGCTCAACGGCCCCTCAACGACAGGATACATCCGATGCTGACCCGTTACCGTCCGGCTCAAATCCGCTTGCATTGGATCGTGGCAATCTTGATTGCCTATCAATTGATCGTATACTCCGAGTTCTGCGGAAGCCGAATTTGATGGCTTGACGACTGGGTTTGAAACGATTCAGCTATGCCCATGATCCGCCCCG
>JBLIGH010000291.1:0-4447 GCA_047636855.1 Pseudorhodobacter sp. | reverse complement strand
CTGGGCAAGACACGTCCGCACCGGATTTCGGGCGCGCAACGCCTGTTGATGACGTGAAACGGGTTTAGCCGGTGCGTCAATTGATCGGAACTTTCCTGATGATAAGCTTGCTTGCAAGCCCGGCTTTCGCCGAGACGAGCAAGCTACGGCCAAAGCCGCGCCCGATCGTCGTTGCCAGCGTCGATCCTGCGCCCGTGGCCCCGGCAGTCAGCAGTTTCAAGTCGGTGCGACCGATACCGCGCCCCGCAGGACTTCAAGCTTTGGCGCGCAGCCCTGCCAAAGGGGTGTTGGGGGCGTTGTTTGGGCGTCGTGCCAAACCCAAATCTGGGCAACCCGTCGCAGGTTCGGTTTGTGGTGATCGCGCGATCCGAGGGGCCGAGGTTGCGCGGGTCAGCAGTGCGGTCAATGGCTGTGGTATCGATCATCCAGTGCGCGTAACCGAGGTGGACGGTGTTCGGCTCAGCACGCCTGCGACCTTGCATTGTGATGCGGCTAAGGCGCTGAAAAAATGGGTCTCGGAGGGGTTACAGCCGGCTTTCGGTCAGACCCCCGTCGTCGAATTGCGGGTGGCAGCACATTATTCATGCCGCCCACGCAATAATAAAAAGGGCGCGCGGATCAGCGAGCATGGCAAGGGGCGCGCGATTGATATCTCGGGTTTCAAACTGTCATCGGGCAAAGAGCTGACCGTGCTGCGTGACTACCGCGCCAAAGCCGGCGCACCAATCCGCAAGGCCCATAAAGCGGCTTGCGGTACGTTTGGCACAACGCTGGGCCCCGGTTCAGACCGGCACCACAATGATCATTTGCATCTGGATGTCGCGCGTTACCGCAGCGGGCCTTACTGCAAATAGCCTCAGCGTAACCTTGGCGCAGGGCCAATTGTGAACGGCCCGAACCTCATTTGTCCGGCACCAAAGGTTAAGGGCAAGTCCAGCTGTCCTGCCTCGCTTGATTGCTGCACCAAAAACTGAGCCGCATTTCGAAGGCTGGCAAGGCTGTCTGGCGCGACCAGACCAAGGTCTGCCGCAGCTTGCAGCGCTTTTTCCCAATTTGTCAGCCGCAAAGTGACCTGCCCCTCGGCAAAACCCAGCGCGTCTGGTTGCAGCGTGCCTTCTGCGCTTACCGAAATATCGCCCCATGTCGCCCGTGAATCGCGAATATCCAACGCGGCGATTTGCGGGCGGGTCTGTGCTGCGGTCCTGTCCAAGGGGGCGGTAAAATCAACCAAGATGCGGGCGTTTAGCTTCTCGATCACTTCGGGCAAGTCGGCCGCCTGCGCCTTGCGCATCAACCCCGGATCCGGGCGCAACGCCGTTATTTCAAGCCCCAATTCATGGGCGTTTTCGCGCGTGGGGTCCTGACGCGTGGCAAAGTGAACCGTTTCTGCCTGCAAGGATAACCCGCTGTCACTGACCAATGACAGCGCATCGCCAATCACCACAAGCCGGTCCAGCGCCAGCGCGGTGCTTGGCTCTACCACCAAGCTTGCTTGCAATTTGGCCGCCCGCAATGTCAGCGCATCACCCGGCAGGGTCAGGCGCTGTTCGGGGGGCATCGCGGCGATCAGGTGCCATGGCCGATAGGACAGGCTGAAGAGTTGCAAAAACGGCGCCTCATAGCGGATATCTTGGGCGCGATCTGTAAAACGTGGTTGCGTCACCGTCAAATCGAACCGGTTGGGAAAGCCCAGAACCGTCAAATCTTGATAACTCGCTTCAAACCCGTTTGAGGGCGCGGCGGCAAACCAATCCCGCGCGGCGGCTTCCAGCGCACGCGAGCCAACGAACCAATAGCCAGCCCAAATAGCGGACAGCAACACAATCAGACGTATCAACCACCGCATAGCGCGCCCTCTTTTCATTTCCGTGCCGCTGATGTCTACAGGGGCACGAACAGGAGGGCCAGCAGATGCGCAAACCACTTTGGGTTTTCGGCTACGGATCGCTGATCTGGAATCCAGACTTTCCGGTGGCTGAAACGCGTGTGGCGCGGTTGCCGGGCTGGCATCGCAGCTTTTGTATGCGCTCTATCCATCATCGCGGCACTGAAACGGACCCGGGCCTTGTGTTGGCGTTGGACCGTGCGCCAAATTCCGCTTGTGCAGGCGTGGCTTTTCGGGTGGCCGACGGGGCCGAGAATGAAACGCTGGCCGCCCTACGCGAGCGAGAGCTGGTATCCTCGGCCTATCTTGAGGAATGGTTGCCGGTGCATTTTGAGGATGGCGAAGGCGTGGTGGCGCTTTGCTATGTGATTGATGCGGTTCACGATCAATATTGCGGCGCGCTAAGCCCGGAAGACCAAGCGCAAATCATTGCAAAAGCCGTTGGCGGGCGCGGTCCCAATTGTGACTATCTGTTCAATACCTCGGATCATCTTGCCTCTTTGGGCATCGGTGACAGGGATCTGGAATGGCTGGCAGCGCGGGTGCGCGATATCTGCGCAACATCACCATAATTCTGCCTTGGCAGAATGGCTTGCGCGGCTTAAGTTAGGCCAGCAATTGAGAAGGGTCGTCAGCGCCGCATGGACAAGACCACATTCGAGGCCGAGCCGTCATTTACCCGCCCGCTGCGTCAGATTTTTCTGATGCTACTTGTGGTTTGTCTGGTCACCCTTGGTGGCTGGGTTGCCTGGTCACAGTTGGCCGACGTGTTTTTGGCAAATCTTTGGCTGAACGGATTTATCGGCTGTGTTTTTGTATTCGGCATTCTGGCCTGTTTCTTTCAGGTCTGGCAATTGCTGCAATCGGTACTGTGGATCGAGGATTTTACCCGCAGCGAAGGCGCGCGAAATGATGTGATCGCGCCGCGCCTTTTGGCACCTCTGGCGGCGCTGTTGCGCTCGCGCGGGGCGCAAATGCAAATCTCGTCGACCTCTTCACGTTCCATCCAAGACAGCGTTGCGACCCGGATTGACGAGGCGCGTGATATCACGCGATACTTGGTTAATCTGCTGATATTCCTTGGCCTTTTGGGCACCTTCTACGGCTTGGCAACCACGGTTCCCGCAATTGTCGAAACCATCCGCAATCTGGCCCCGCGTGATGGTGAAACGGGCATGCAGGTGTTCGAGAAGCTGATGGGCGGGCTGGAGGCACAGCTTGGCGGCATGGGCACGGCGTTTTCCTCTTCGCTTTTGGGGTTGGCTGGATCGCTGGTAGTGGGGTTGTTGGAGCTTTTTGCCAGCCACGGCCAGAACCGATTTTACCGCGAGTTAGAGGAATGGCTGTCGACGATCACGCGGCTTGGTTTTTCGACGGGCGATAGTGACGGCGCGGGCGATGGCGGCAATCTGGGGGCGTTGGTCGGTGTGATGGATCAGCTGTCACGGCAGATGGAGCAGATGCAAAATCAGTTCGTGCAGGCTGATGTGACACGGTCCTTGGCCGACGAGCGGCTTGGGCTGCTGGCCGAGGCGGTGTCGCAGCTGTCGGATAAATTGGAGACGGGTGCCGGGCAATCGGAACATCTGGCGCAATTGGCGACGGGCCAGCTTGGGGTGTTAAGCCGGATTGCCGAGGGGCAAGAGGCCATCTTGGCCTTGGCCAAATCGCCGGTTCTGCCGCCCGAGCAGCCTCAGGATTCCGAAAGTCGGATGCGGCTGCGGTCTATGGACGTGCAATTGTTGCGCATTCTTGAGGAAATTTCCGCGGGTCGGCAGGAAAGCGTGTCGGATCTTCGGTCCGACCTTTCCACCCTGACCGCAGCGATCCGCCAGCTTTCGCGTAATCCGGCAGGGCGGGGCTAGGCCATGGCTCTGACCCGTCGTTCCGGCCAACGGATGAATGGGGCAATCTGGCCCGGCTTTGTGGACGCGATGACGGCGCTTTTATTGGTGCTGATGTTCGTGCTGTCGATCTTTATGATCGTGCAATCGGTGCTGCGCGACACCATCGATACGCAAGATAACGAACTTGATGCGCTGACGCAGCAGGTCTCGAGCTTGGCCGATGCGCTGGGGTTGGAACGCGACCGGGCCGCTGGATTGCAGACCGAAATCGGGCAGTTGAGTTCTGATCTGGCAACGGCTGCGGCAGAGGGGCAAACGCAAGTGGCGCTGATTGCCTCGTTGTCGGGCCAGCTAGAGGCGCGCGGGGCCGAGCTTGCGGCCGCAACCGCTCAGATCACCAGTTTTGAAGCGCAGGTTGCAACGTTGCTGGCACAGCGTGATACCGCGCGCGGCGAGGCGGGCGCGCTGACGGTCACCGTGGCAGAGCTTGAATCGGCGCGCACCGAACTTTTGACCCAGCAAGAAGCCCTTAACCTTGCGCTTGCGTCGGCGCGGCAAGAAATTGACACGCAACTCGAAGCTGCTCGCCTTGTTGCGGCCCGGCGCGAAGCTTTGGACGCGATGATTGCCGATCTGCAAAATCAGGTCGTCGCGGGCGAAGCCTCGTTGACCGATACCTTGGCGCGTCTAACCGCCGCTGAAGGAACCACCGAGG
>JBLIGH010000290.1:0-4494 GCA_047636855.1 Pseudorhodobacter sp. | reverse complement strand
GATGCGCACAAAGGTACAACCTTGACGCATCTCGGCCACGGTCCGATTGCCTGTGTAGCCCATTGCCGCGCGCAGACCCCCGACCAGCTGGTGGATGACCGCCGCAGCAGAGCCCTTATAGGCGACCTGCCCCTCGATCCCTTCGGGGACCAATTTGTCAGACGCCGCGTCCTTTTGGAAATACCGGTCCGCCGAGCCGCGCGCCATCGCACCAAGGCTGCCCATACCACGGTAAGATTTAAACGAGCGGCCTTGATACAAGATCATTTCGCCCGGCGCCTCGTCAGTCCCGGCAATTGCCGAACCGACCATGGCGCAAGACGCGCCCGCCGCAATCGCCTTGGCAAAATCGCCCGAGAATTTGATGCCGCCATCGGCAATCACCGGAATATCACCGGCAGCCCCTGCCGCATCGATGATCGCGGTCAATTGCGGTACACCGACACCCGCGACGATCCGCGTGGTGCAAATCGAGCCGGGACCGATCCCCACTTTAATCGCATCCGCCCCCGCATCGATCAGCGCACGCGTGCCACTGGCGGTCGCCACATTGCCCGCAATGACCTGCACCGCATTAGACAGCGCTTTTATCCGCTCTACCGCCCGCGCAACGCCTTCGGAATGGCCATGCGCGGTGTCAATAACCACCATATCCACACCAGCCTCGATCAAAGCACGGCTGCGCTCGAACCCGGCATCGCCCACGGTAGAGGCCGCAGCCACCCGCAAGCGCCCCAGATCATCCTTGCAGGCATGCGGGTTTAACACGGCGGTTTCGGTGTCTTTTAACGTCAGAAGGCCAGTAAGCTTGCCCTTGCCATCGGTAACCAACAGTTTCTCGATCCGGCGCGCTTTCATCAAGCTGATCGCCGCATCCCGATCTGCGGGCTCCATCAAAATTGCCAGATTGTTCGTCGTCATCATGACGCTGACCGGGGTGCGGTCATCATTGGCAAAGCGCATATCGCGATTGGTCACAATGCCAACCACACGCCCTTCCGGGTCCACCACCGGAAACCCCGTCACGTTGTAGCGCGCCTGTAGCGCCTTGGCATCGGCCAAAGTCTGATCCGAGCGCAAGGTGATCGGGTTATAGACGATCCCGGATTCGAACCGCTTGACCCGGCGCACTTCGCGGGCCTGCTCTTCGATATTCAGGTTGCGGTGAATGACCCCGATGCCACCGGCTTGCGCCATAGCAATCGCCATGCGCCCCTCGGTCACGGTATCCATGGCTGAGGACAAAAGCGGGATGTTCATCCGGATCGACTTGGTGACAAATGTCGATGTATCGGCGTCTGATGGCAGTACATTGCTGGCCGCCGGAACAAGAAGCACATCGTCAAAGGTAAGGGCCTCGCGAATCTCCATGGGAACCTCCTGGGGAGTTGTCGTTTGGCGGTTTGCCTTTTCACGCATGTGCTAGGAAGGCAAGGCTAAATCCAGCGTGCAGCCTCAAAGGCCGCTAAAAATCCGCACCAGGTTTGATGGTAATGCCCTGATGCAATGCACATCAGGCCGTTGCGGCATTGGTTTTCGGCGCCAAACTGCCCAGCATCCAACTTTGCATCACGCGCAAAGCGATCAAGGGAATGATGCCCAAGCTCGCGATCAAAAGAACCGCGCCGGGCCAAACCCAAACGCCGCCAAGGTCCATCAGCAGCTTCGAATAGGCGGCGATGGGAAAGGTAAAAGCCCCCCAAAGGGCCGAGAACCCAGCCTGCGTCAGCCAACGCGCGCGTATGGTGAAAATCACAAGCATTACCCCGCCAAGCACGGTAAAAGCCTGTGCCAGCAGCGTGTAGTCGCACAGCAACGCGACAATGCCAAACAGGCTGGGCGGTGCCAAATGCACCACAAGCAGTGGGCGCAAAGGTGGCGGTGGCAATGCCTTGTACATTTGGGCAAGACTGGCCCCCCAAATGGCAATGGCAATGATCATCGTTCCGACCAACAGACCTTGCGCCAAAGCTAGATACCCCAAAGGCACCGCGACCACCCCCCCCAGAATAAACCCGACAAAATGCAAATGCCAAACCGGCGTAACCTGCCGCGCCTCGACCGAAGAGGTCATAATCCAATGTAAAATAAACAGCGCAAAAAAGCCGTGCAGACCAAGCCCTATCCACAACAGGGCCTGCGCCACCGCCGGCGCGTAAGGCAACATCGCCACCGCGCACAAAAGCAGCCCCAAAACCATTGCGGCAAGACCGGCGCGCCCGGGTAAGATCTTGACCTCGTCGCGCAACACCGAAGGCCGCTGCATAATCTTGGCCGCATACCCAAGGCATGCAAAGCCCCAAAGCAGGCTGGTCGCGCCCAAAACAAACTCCGCCAACCCCGACGGAACGCCAAAGACCTCGCTCGCGCGCCGCAAAGCCAACCCAAGGCCAAACAACCCCATGATCGCCGGAAATACCGCAGGCGGCATGCGTTGAAACAACCGCAACTTGACAGGCGGAAATTGCGGCGCGGGAAAAATAGGTGGGCGTTTCATCGGATTTCCTTGAACGGCTACCCGGCTTTTAAGGGCAAATAAGATATGTATAACGCGACCGCATGCCGCTTGCGGGTGGCAACGGCGGCTTGGGGGGCTCGATGCCCCGCAAGCCGCCACCCTGTTGCCATCAATCCCTTAAAACCGGAAACCAATCTTGCCGCAACCGCTGCCCCTGAACCATGTCATGACCCGGAAACGGCGGCGAGGTCGGCCCCGGCCGCTCGGTATACGCGGCGTCATCGCCCAGCAAGCGCAAGCTGAATGCACGCCGCCGGGCCTGCAACGGGTTGCCCCTTGCGCCATGCAAACAGCGATAGTGAAACGCCACCGCGTCGCCCGGCTCCATCTGCCATTCTAACACCGTCATGCCCTCGGCATCCGGGTCTGGCACGGGCATATATTTTTCCGGGTCTGGATAGAACGACGTTTGCGCCAACCAGCGTGTTGGCAACACCTCGCGCGGCCAAAGATGAGAGCCCGCAACGCAGCGCAGCGAGGCCGATTGCACCGGGTCCATCGGTGACCAAAAGCTGACGGTTTGCTGCCCCTCCACAAAATAGTAAGGCCCATCTTGATGCCAAGGCGTGGCCTTTGCCGTGCCCGGCTCTTTCACCAACACATGGTCATGAAACAATTGAACCCGGTGCGATTGCATCAAAGCCGCTGCAACATCTGCCACAGCACTTTCGCGGATCACCCGTTCAAATTCCGGAATACGTTGCCAGTTGCAATAATCGTCGAAAAACCGCCCCGCCTCGCCGGATTTCTGATTTTCCGCCCCGTAAGGGCCCGGCTCTGCCATATTGCGCGCGATGCCTGCGCGGATCACCTCGACCCAATCAGCCCAAAGCCCTTTGATCAACACCGCCCCATCTCGCTGAAAATCCGCCACCGTCTGATTGGAAATCACGTCCATGCCTGCCCCTCGATTGCAGCACCATTCTGACGCGCGGTTTGGCGAAAGCCAAGCCCCTCATGCCCCCGGCAAAACCCAAACCGTCGCACCCAGTGCTTTCGGTACGGCCCCCGTCCCCAGTTTGAAATGCATCAAGCCCGGCGCCTGATCGCTGTTCACATCGCCCAAGTCGAGGCATGTCACCCCACGGCGTTTCAACAGCATCGCCGCCTGCCACAGCATCGGCCCATGCGCAAACGCCGCCCGCCCAATGTCAGAGGCCCAGCTAAGATGATAACTCGCCCATGCCCCGTGGATCAAAAACACCATTCCCGCCTGCAACGCCCCTTGGCTGTGCCATTGCAGCACCCGCTTTTCACCGGGCCAATGCGCCAAAAACGCCGGCGGCAGCGCCTTGTAACCTCGGACCTGCCGTTGCCCAACCTCGGCGGCCATGATCTGCGACTGACCCGCGCTTTGCGTGATGGTCAGGCCTTCGGCCTTTTTCAATCGGTTGCGCCATTTCCCGGCCAGCCCCGCCCGCAAATCCGCCTCGTCCGGGCGCAAGGACCAAAGCGCGTGATACCGGGGTGTGATCAACGGCACCAACCCAAAGCCAGAAACGCACCCCTCCAGCGTCGCAATGACCGGGCCCGCAAAGCGCGCCAGTTGGCGCAAAACCCGCCGTTGCTGCGCTGGATCCAATTCACAAAGCCAGATCGGCCCGCGCAAGATCAACCGAAGCCTGCGGCACTGCAAAAGCTGCGCCACCGCAACCACCCTGCCAGCATCAATGATCGCCACACGGTGCGCCCGCGCGCCCAAAGCCTCCATTGCCACACCGTAATCCCAGCATTGTTGCAGCGGTGCACGGCCCGCCTGCCCCAGCAGGTTGTCCCAAGTTTCTTTGTCCAGCTGATCCCAATGCAATTCCATGATCTGTTAAGACGGTGGAAAGCTTACCGCCCTATTAACCACGCAATGCAGATCCCAAAAAATGCGCCAAAACACATCCCCGCGCCGAAGCTAACCCTTTGGGTGCCTTTGCTGCTGGCCGGCGGGTTGAGCATTGTGTTCTTGGCGTTGCTGGCCGCCTTCA
>JBLIGH010000289.1:0-4500 GCA_047636855.1 Pseudorhodobacter sp. | reverse complement strand
CTCATCACGCTCGATATATTCATAGGTCTCGCCGCCCGCCAGCGGGTATTTGAAGTGCCACATATGGCCCGCAACTTCGATATTCTCGACCTCAAGATCCGAGATTGCGGTTTCAAAATGCGGGTCCCAATTGACCAAGCGCTTGCCGCGGTAAATCAGGCCCTTGTTGTACATCTCGACGAAAACCTTGATCACGGCCTCATGGAAATTTGCGTCCATGGTGAAGGCTTCGCGGTCCCAATCGCAGGTGGCACCAAGCCGTTTCAGCTGATTTCTGATCGTGCCACCGGATTCGGCTTTCCACTCCCAAACCTTCGCCAAAAACGCCTCGCGGCCCATTTCTGCGCGGCTGGGTTGCTGGGTTGCGGCAAGCTTGCGTTCGACCACCAGCTGTGTTGCGATGCCGGCATGGTCGGTGCCAGGCTGCCACAGCGTGTCATAACCCTGCATGCGCTTCCAGCGGATCAATATATCTTGAATGGTGTTGTTGAAGGCATGGCCGACATGCAAAGACCCAGTGACATTCGGCGGCGGGATCATGATGCTGAATGTCTCGGCCCGGCTGGCATTGGCCCCGGCCCGAAAGGCGCCGTCGGCTTCCCATTTGGCATAGATGCGGGCTTCGGCCTCGGCAGCGTTGAAGGTTTTTTCCATCGGCATTTTGGTGATCCCCTGACTTCTTGGCCGGGTTTTAGCCTGCATGGGGGCCGAGGGAAAGCCGCAGTTTCAGCGGGTATTTTGTCGGCGCAGATGATTTACACGGCCCGGTCGATCTTGGTTGATAGGTGGATCAGGCTTTCGGAAGACCGCACCCCGGTCATCGCACCTATTTCATCCAAGACTTGATCCAGCACCTGCGTATTTGGCGCAGCGATTTGCAGCAGCAAATCGAATCGACCCGAGGTGGTAAAAACCCGCTCGACCTCTGCGATAGACTTTAGCCGCGTCAGGCAGGCCGCCTGCGTTCGCGGCTCGATCGATAGCAAAACCGAGGCGCGCAACCGGCCTTGCCGCCCCGCCTCACCAAGTTTGAGCGTGTAGCCCGCGATGGTGCCATTCGTCTCTAGCCGCTCCAGCCGCGCTTGGATGGTCGAGCGCGCAACCTTCAACCGGCGCGCCAGAGTCGCAACCGAGGTCCGTGCATCGGCCCCAAGCAGGCCCAGAATGTTGCGATCCAACTCGTCCATACAATATGCCTTCTTTTTTCGTGATTATAACGATAAAACAATACAAATATACAGTTTTAATCGGTGATAATGTCCATCAAATACGCAATTCTTGTTTTCAGGAAAAGGGCGGCTCATACGCACCTGGCCTGGTTTTTGAAAACCACGCAGGTGTTGGCTTCATCCTTTGAAAAGGGCGGGCAACAGCGCTGCTATACCACGGGAAAGGATACGCCTTTGGGACTCTCGAAAACAATTTGGACCAATCCAACAGAGTTTCTGCGCACCGTTCAGCCAGAAAACCCGATTCTGTTTTTTGCGCCTTCGATTTTGCAAAACATGGCGCGCAAGTTCATCGACAGCTTCCCCGGTATGGTGACCTATGCGGTCAAGTCCAACCCGGAAGAAATGGTGATCGAGAATCTGTCCGCCGCAGGTCTGCGCGGCTTTGACGTTGCCTCGCCGGAAGAGATCAGGCTGATCCGCCGTTTGGCCCCGGATGCGGCTTTGCATTATAATAACCCGGTACGGTCGCGCGCTGAAATCGCCGTGGCGGTTGATTTGGCTGTGAAGTCCTACTCGGTCGATTCGAAATCTGAACTGGCCAAGTTGATCGAGTTGGTCCCCGCCGAGGGCACGGAAATCACGGTTCGCTTCAAACTGCCGATCGGCGGGTCTGCCTATAACTTTGGCGCGAAATTCGGTGCGACGGTTGAGCTGGCGACAGAGCTGCTTAAATCCGCGGCCGAGGCAGGGTTTATCCCGTCTTTGACCTTCCATCCCGGCACGCAATGCACCGAGCCGCAAACCTGGGAGGCCTATATCCAGACGGCCGCTGAAATTGCGCGTGATGCGGGCACGACGATTGCGCGCTTGAATGTGGGCGGCGGTTTTCCAAACCACAGATTGCACGCGATTGCCCCGGATCTGGATGCGATTTTCGCGATGATCGAAAGCGTCTCGCGCGAGGCTTTTGGGGCGGAATTGCCAATTCTGGTCTGCGAGCCGGGGCGCGCGCTGTGTGGCGATGCGTTCACCTTGGCCGCACGGGTGAAGGCGCTGCGCGACGACCAGCATGTGTTTTTGAACGATGGCACTTATGGCTCGTTGACCGAATTGCCGATGATCGGTGTCATTGACCGTACGCAAGTGATGGCGCCAGACGGGGCTTTGCGCAGTGGCGAGCCGGTGGCACGCATCGTTTTTGGCCCGACCTGCGATTCCGTCGACAGGCTTCCGGGCGAGCTGATGTTGGAGAGCGATCTGGAAGAGGGCGATTACGTGATCTTCCACGGCATGGGCGCTTATTCACGGGCGACCAATACGCGGTTTAACGGTTTTGGCGATTTGAAAACCGAAACCGTGTTGTCGCTGAAACTCTGATCTAAAAACGGTTTGAATTCTATCGCCCCTCGGCTGGACAATCCCTGCCGGGGGGTTAGTCTTATCTGACATCAGATAGGGCAAATCATGCAGAAATTCGGAAAATCGCAGGGCACCGGACGGGTAGAGGATCACCGTTTTTTGACAGGCGCGGGGCGCTATGTTGATGATATCGCCCCTGATGCGGCGCTTCATGCGCTGTTTTTGCGCGCTACGGTGGCCCATGCTCAGATCACAGCCCTTGATGTGTCGGCCGCCGAGGCGGTGCCAGGGGTGCGGCTGGTTCTAACAGCGGATCGATTGGTCGCCGCTGGCGTTGATATTGGCATGAAAAGCACCACCGTGACCGGCCCAAACGGCAAGCGCGGCGCGAATCCGATGCGGCCCGTTCTGGCGCAAGGCAAGCTGCGCTTTGTCGGCGAGGCGATTGCGATGATCGTGGCCGAAACGTTGGATGCAGCGCGCGATGCCGCAGAATTGATCGAACTGGCTTACACCGATCACCCCGTGAAGCTGGACCTCGCCTTGGGGGGCGCTGTGGTGCATGCCGAGGCCCCGGACAATTGCGCCTATGATTGGGGTTTGGGCGACGCGGCATCGGTGCAAAGGGCATTGGCAGGCGCGGCCCACCGTATCGCATTGGATGTCGTTCATAACCGGGTCATCGTGAACTCGATAGAGCCGCGGGCAGCCTTTGCCGAATGGGACGGCAGCAAGCTGCATTTTTGCGTAAACGGGCAGGGTGTCTGGGTTCAAAAAACCGAACTGATCCGCATGCTGCACCTGCCCGAGGACGCCGTGCGCGTCACCAACCCCGATGTTGGTGGTGGGTTTGGCATGAAGGGCATGACCTATCCTGAATATATTTGCATTGCGCAGGCGGCACGGATGCTGGGCCAACCGGTGCGCTGGGTCTCTGAGCGGACCGAGGCAATGCTAAGTGATAATGGCGCGCGTGATCTGGTTGCGCGGACCGAGCTTGGCTTTGATAAAGACTTTAAGGTCGTCGCCTATCATGTTGATATTTTGTCAAATATGGGCGGATATAACTCTCAATTCGCGCAGGCGATCCAGTCACAGCTTTTCTCCAAAGTGCTGACCGGCGGCTATGATATTCAAGCGGCCTTCATGCGCGCGCGGGGGATCTATACCCATACCACGCCGCTGGATGCTTATCGCGGTGCCGGACGGCCCGAGGCGATTTTGACGCTGGAACGTGCGATGGACAATGCCGCGCGTGTCTTGGGCATCGACCCGTTTGATCTGCGCTTGCGCAATGTCATCACGCAATACCCTTACCGGCTTGTGACAAATGAAACCATCATGGACGGCGATTTTCCACGTGTTCTGAAACGCTTACGGCATGAGGCTGATGTTGCTGGTTTTGCGGATCGCGCGCAGCTATCCGCCCAAAACGGCCTGTTGCGTGGCATGGGTTTGGCGTTTTACATCGAATCCATTCTGGGCAGCCCGGAAGAGACCGCACGGATGGAATTTGACCCCGATGGCGGGGTGACGCTGTTTGTCGGCACGCAGTCCAATGGTCAGGGGCACGAGACGGTTTACACGCAGATGCTGGCGCAGCAAACCGGGATAGACCCAGCCCTGATCCGCATTGCGCAGGGCGATAGTGATGCCATTCCAAAAGGCGGCGGCACGGGTGGCTCGCGCTCTGTCACGGTGCAGGGCACGGCGATCCAGGCGACGGTGGTGCAAATGCTGGCGGATTTCACCGGGTTTTTGTTGCCGGAATTTGGCACGGGGCTGGCCTTTGCCGACGGGCGGTTTGGCGCGCCGGGATCAAATTTGCGAATGACGCTGATCGAGGCTGCCCAAAAAGCGCGCGCGGCCGGGCGCGACGACCTTTTGCGCCACAGCCAGACCATAACCCTACAGGGCCGCACGTTCCCCAATGGCGCGCATCTGGCCGAGGTTGAAATTGACCCGGTCA
>JBLIGH010000288.1:0-4515 GCA_047636855.1 Pseudorhodobacter sp. | reverse complement strand
CCCCAGCCCCGGAATGATGCCGATAGAGGTGCCGATGACGGTCGAGCGGCAAATCGTTCGCAGGCAGCCGCGAAATTCGGCGATGGTCAGCCGTTGACCCATCGCGGCAGTCAGATGCTTGACCTTTTGATTGCGCATCACAACGCTGGCCACTTCGGGGATCGCAAAGACGCCAATCAGCATAGGCAGCAGCGGGATGCCCGATTTCAGATCAAACAGCCCGAAGGTAAACCGCTCGACCCCGCCCAGCGGATCGGTCCCGATAAAGGAAAGCCAAAGCCCAAACATCATCATCACCAGGCTTTTCATCGGATTGCTGCCCGAAGTCGCCGCAATGATCACAAGGCTCATCAGCAGCACGGCAAAAAGTTCCGGCGGACCAAACTGCATGACCAGAAATGCAATGGGAAAAATCAACAGGATCGTGATGATGTCGCTGGAGGTGTCGCCAAACACCGACGCAAACAGCGCCATATCCAAAGCTTTGCGCGATTGGCCCTTTTGGGTCAGCTTGTAGCCGTCACGCGATGTGGCGACCGCCGCCCCCGTGCCGGGCATCGAGATCAGGATCGCAGGAATGCTGCCGCCAAAGATGCCGCCCTTGTAGATCCCCAAAAGAAACGGAATACCGACGATCGGTTCCAGAAAAAACGAAATCGGCAGCAAGATCGCCATTGCCATCAAGGTGGTAAAGCCCGGCAAAGCCCCCACCAACATGCCCCCGAACAGCCCAAAGCTCATCATCACAAATGTGTCGAGCCGAAGCGCCATGCCAAAACCTTCGACGAACTGGTCAATCATGTGCAATCCTTGCGATGTGATAGGTATTCATTGCGTCATTCCCCAAGAAGTCGCGCATAGCCAAGTTCAATCAGGTTGAGTTCCGGCAACGAGACGGCCAGCAGTCGGGTCGATGCAAGATAAAGCAAAACCGGCCCCAGCAGCGCCAACAGTGCAATTTGCACCACAGACCGGTTGCCCATGTGCAAAGACAGCAGCACCACCGCCGTGACGGACGAGATCAAAAAGCCTACGGGCTGCATCGTCAGGGCGTAAAGCGTCATAATGCCAAAAAACACGGCCCCGCGTTGCCATTCCTGCGGGCTTAGTCCGGCTTCGACTTCGTGCCCGCCTTTCAGGTTCAGTTGAACCAAAACCCCAGTACAAAGCAGGGCCATCGAGGCCAAAATGATCGACGGGAAAAGGCTGGGTGCGATGGCCGAAAGGGATCGGCCAAACAGCAATTTGGGCGGCGCAACCAACCCATGCAGGAAGATCAGCCCAAGCAGCGACAACACAAGCAAAACAGCCAGCGTGACGATCTCGGGGGTGGCGCGTAGGGTCAAACGCTTCATCTGGGGCCTTCTTGGCTTAAGGTTTGGCTATGGTTCATCAGCGCACCCGCGCCAGATCATCCTCAAACAGGGCAATCAGGTCGGCGCCAAATCTATGGCGGGTCTTGTTCACTTCGTCGCGGGTGGCCGTGGCAAAGGCGGCGCGTTCACTTGCGTTAAGCTCGATCAGGGTCACGCCATCCTCGGTCAGGGCCTTGGCACAGATGGTGTCGTCTTCTTCGGCAAATTGACGCTGCGCTGCGGTGGCCTCGATCACAGCGGCCTCCACGGCCTCGCGCACCGCGACAGGCCAGCTTTCCACCGTCTTGCGGTTGAACAAAACCAACGCGACGCCCAATAGATGCGCAGTCATGGTGATCACCCGATGCGTCTTGTGCAGGCCGAAATTGTAAATATTGGTCAGCGGGTTTTCTTGCGCATCCACCCGGCCTGTCGCCACCGCCGCTTGCAGGTCACGCACGTCAATCGCCATCGGCACAAAGCCCAAGGCGCGAAACACCCGCTCATGATCGTCGCTGGCAAGGGTGCGCAGTTTGAAACCCGCACAATCCCCCGGCCCGCGAAACGCCGTCGCCACTGACGAGATATGGCGCAGCCCGTTGTCCCAATACCCCAGCACCGTAAACCCGGTCCCGGCCGCAACTTCCGCCGCAAGCCGCCGCCCCAGCGAGCCGTCCAGAACGCCGTAAGCCTGGCGCCGATTGGGCACCGCAAAATGCTGATCAAACAACGCCAGTTCCGGCACCCGCGAGGCCAGATAACTGGACGAGAAATAGCATCCGTCCAGCGCACCGCTTTCGGTCATCGACAAAAGATCCGACGCTTTATGCCCATCATCAACGATGTTTTGCCGAAACTCGATCTGGACCGCGTCCCCAGCGATCCGCTTTAGCGCATCGCAAAACACCTGCGCGCCGCGCGTATGCACCGAATTGTCGCCTTGATACCCGCCGAACCGGATCTGCGTGGCCATCAGGTCAACTCCCGCATCAGCTCGTCCGGATCCAGCGGCATTTCCACTGGCACGCCTCGTTTGGCCGACAGATCCATCGCCATCGTCATCATCAAATTGCGATGCCCGTCCGCCGCCGTCGCATGCGGCGTGCTTTGACGCATATAAATCCGCTGATACCAAGCGTTGGTTTCCTCGCGCATCGGCCCCCAAAGCTGGCCATCATGGATGTCACCGGGCGGGTAGCTGGTCAGGAAATCCACATGCCGCGCCGGCGCCACATAGCCTTCGGGCACATAGCCGCCGCCTTGCGGGATATTGGTCGCCATCACAAGATCACGGTGCGTATCCTCGATGTCGATCACCCCCTCAGAGCCGACAATCCCAATTTCAAGCCCATAGACCGACCCGGGCCAAACCTCGGGCAGCGCCCAGGAAATATTCATCGACCAGATTGTGCCGTCGGTCATTGTCCAGATGCCAAAGGTCGAATCCTTGGTGCCGATTTTGCCCAAAACCGAGTCGCAAGATTGCGCAAAAACGGATTTAGGAACCTTCCCCGCCATCAGCCACATCGACATGTCCAAGCTGTGGGTGCCAGACACCACCATCGGCGTCAGGGTCGCGCGGTCTTGGGTGCGGCGGGTGGTGGCAATTGGCACCATCTTGTTCATGAACGCGCGCGTGACAACCGAATGCACCTCGCCGATCTGCCCCGTGACCAGCCGTTCCTTGACGGCCAGAAACCTGCGGCGAAACCGTTGCGTATAGCCCAAAACCGCATCAATGCCTTCGGCCTCAATCGCGGCCAGGATCTTGGCGGATTGACGCGCATCCGTGGCCAGCGGCTTTTCGATGAACAGATCATGACCCCGCTCAATCGCCAGCATGGTCGGGTCGAAATGGAAATTCTCATCCGTGGCGATGATGGTCGCGGTGACCTCGGGGCGGTTCAGCAACTCGCGGTAATCCGTTGTGAAGTAATCCGCCTCGACATCTTGCGCCAGTTTTTGGCCGACATCGGATTTCACATCGCACAAGCCAATCCAGCCGATCCCCGGATAGGCGCGCGCCAGTTCGGCCCTGATCCGGCCAATGGTCCCGCAGCCAACAATGGCCAGACCGATCTCTTTGCGCTCTGATTTCTTCACTTTGGCTGTCCTTTCCAATTATACTGCGGCGATGGGCGGTGTTTTGGTTCGAGCACTGCGCAAGCCGCGCAAAATGCCCTCGACCAGCACAAAAATCACAAAGCCCATCAAAATGGTGCCGATCCATTGCGACAGGACAAAACCAAGGCTTTTGCCCTCGAACACCAGCAAGGACCGGCGCAAATTTTCATCGGCCATGGGCGCCAGAATGACGCCCAGAACAATCGGCGCGACCGGGAAGCGAAACACCGTCAGCAACCAACCTGCCAGCCCCGAGCCGAACATCACCCAAACATCGAACATCGACAGCTTCACCGAATAGGCGCCGATCACACAGATCGGGATGATCAGCGGCATTAAGATGCCGCGCGGCAGGCTGAACAGCTTCACGCAAGGTGCGATCAGCGCGAAAGCCGCCAGATACATCATGAAATTGGCAATGATCAGCGCGCCGTAGATGAAGTAAATCAGGCCGGGCTGGTCAATCTCTATCGTCGGGCCAACATTGACGTTTTTCAACGTCAGGGCTGCCAGCAATGCGGCCGCAGCGGCATTTCCGGGAATGCCCAGCGTCAGGGTCGGCAGCATTGATCCACCGATATTGGCGTTATTGGCGGTCTCGGCGCAGACCAGTGCCTCGTAACTGCCGTGTCCCCATTTGGCCTTTTCCTCTGGCTTTGCGCGACGCCGACCCAGATCATAGGCAAGAAACGAGGCAACATTGGCCCCCGCGCCCGGAATGGCCCCGATCAAAGTCCCCAAAAGACCCGAGCGGATGGCCGAAGGCGCAAAGCGCAGCAACAGACCAAAGGGCGGCACCAGCCGGCCCACCTCGGTCGGGATGGTCGGCGCATTCTTGGACGGCAATGTGCGCAAAATCTCGGCCAGTCCAAACAGACCGATCAGGACCGCGACATAGGAAATCCCGTCATAAAGCGCCCAGCTGCCAAAAGTGAACCGCGGCACGGCATGGATCGAATCGAGCCCCACAAGCGCCAAAAGGATGCCCAGCCAGCCCGCGATCCAGCCTTTCAGGGGCATCGACCCGGCCGCCACC
>JBLIGH010000287.1:0-4526 GCA_047636855.1 Pseudorhodobacter sp. | reverse complement strand
CGACCCGTGCCAGCCATATCTTCGATCTTAAAGGCCCTTCGATCAATATTCAGACCGCTTGTTCAACCTCGTTGGTTGCGGTGCATTACGCCACGCAGGCGCTGCTGAACGGCGAATGCGATATGGCGTTGGCGGGCGGCGTGACGATCGAGATGCCGCAAGGCCGCGGCTATATTTTCAATGACGGTGAAATCCTGTCGCCCGATGGCCATTGCCATGCGTTCGACGCCTCGGCGCAAGGCACGGTGTTTGGCTCTGGCGCGGGGGTTGTCGTGTTGCGCCGCGCGCAAGATGCGGTGCGGGACGGCGACCATATCTGGGCGATCCTCAAAGGCTCGGCGGTTAACAATGACGGGTCTGCCAAGGCGGGGTATCTGGCGCCATCGGTGGACGGCCAAGCCCGCGCGATTGCCGAGGCGCAGGCGATTGCGGGCATCACCGCTGAAAGCGTTGACTACATCGAATGCCATGGCACGGGTACCTTTCTGGGGGATCCAATCGAAGTTGCGGCCCTGACCGAGGCGTTTCGCGAAACCACGGATGCGGTGGGCTTTTGCCGCATCGGCTCGGTCAAAACCAATATCGGCCATTTGGATACGGCGGCGGGTGTTGCCAGTCTGATCAAGGCCAGCCTTGCGCTGCATCACCGCCAAATGCCGCCAAGCCTGAACTTCAAAACGCCCAACCCTTCGATCGATTTTGAAACCAGCCCGTTTCGTGTCAATGACCGGTTGACCGATTGGCCCGCAAGGCAAACGCCGCGACGGGCGGGCGTGAACTCGCTTGGTGTTGGCGGCACCAATGCCCATGCCGTGCTGCAAGAAGCCCCAACCCGCGCCCCTTCGGGGCAAAGCGATTGGCCGTTTCAACTGTTGGTTCTGTCGGGCAAATCCAAGGCGGCTTTGGATGGCCAAGCCGCCAATCTGGCCGCCCATCTGCGCGCCCATCCCGAACAGCCGCTGGCCGATGTTGCCTGGACCCTGAAAGAAGGTCGCCGTGCCTTTGAAAAGCGCCGGGTGATCGTTGCCGAAAGCCATGAGGCCGCTGCGCGCTTGTTAGAAGGTGGCGATCCGCGCCGCACCTTCAACCACGACCATCTGGGCGACGCGCCAGAGGTGGTCTTTATGTTCCCCGGCGGCGGCGCGCAATATGCGAGCATGGCGCGCGATCTGTACGAGACTGAACCGGAATTTGCCGATTGGATGGATCGGGGTCTGGGCATTCTGCAACCGATGCTGGATTACGACATCCGCGCGCTTTGGCTGCCACAAAGCGGCGACGAGGCTGCGGCGAATGCACGGCTGAAACGCCCTTCGGTACAATTGCCACTGATCATGATTACTGAATTTGCGCTGGCCAAGCTGTATCAATCTTGGGGCGTGGTGCCATCGGCGTTGGTCGGGCATTCTATGGGTGAAAACACCGCCGCCTGTCTGGCGGGTGTGCTGAGCTTTGAAGATTGCATCGGCCTTGTGCATCTGCGCGGCAGTTTATTTGACACGGTGCCGCCGGGGGGGATGCTGTCCATTCCGTTGGACGAGGCCGATCTGCACCCTTACCTTTCGGCGGAAATCGATATGGCTTGCGTCAATGCGCCGGGGCTTTGCGTGGTCTCTGGCCCAGATGCCGCCTTGCAGATTTTGGCGGAAAAGCTGGCTGTGGATGATATTGCGGCACAACGGGTTGCAATCGACATCGCGGCCCATTCCCGGATGCTGGAACCGATCCTTCAGCGTTTTGGCGATTACCTGCGCCGGATTACCCTGCAAGCCCCGCAACTTCCGATTATCTCCAATCGCACGGGGGCGGTGTTGACTGCGGCACAGGCGACTGACCCTGAATATTGGGTCGCACATTTGCGCCACACGGTACAGTTTGCCGCCTGCATGACGACGCTGAGGGCCACGCCCAACCGTGTTTTTGTCGAAATGGGCCCGGGCCGCGCGCTGTCGTCTTTGGCGCAGGCCAATGGGGTTTCGGCGGCTCAGGTCATCCCGGCGCTGCGCCACCCCGAACAGGTGATGGCCGATGACGCCTGGCATATCGCCAGCATTGGCAGGCTTTGGGCCTGCGGTGTGCCGGTGGATTGGGCGCCGATCTGGGGTGAGGGGCCGCGCCACCGCGTACCGCTGCCAACCTATGCCTTTCAGCGTAAACAATATTTCATCGCACCGGGGGCGGCACAGGCAGCGGTCGCACCCGACTTGCCGATGCATCAAGACGATTTGTCAAAATGGGGCTGGCAGCCCAACTGGCGCCCGCGTGCCGCCGAATGCGAGATTGACATAGAGGCGGGGCTGGAAGGCGCCACACCGCAAACCTGGTTGATTTTTATGGATGATGCCGGGCTGGCGCAGGCCTGTGCTGCGCGCCTTTCGCAGGCAGGTCACAGCGTGATCCCGGTGCGTGCGGGCGATGCATTTTTGCGCGATGCCGATGGCGGCTACACGCTGGCCCCGGATCGCGGTCGGGAAGGCTATGACGCATTGCTGCGTGATTTGGTGGCGCATGGTCAGGCCCCAACGCGCATCGCGCATTTTTGGCTGGTGACGGGCGCGGAAAGCTTCCGCCCCGGATCGTCCTTCTTTCACCGCAATATCGAGCAGGGTTTCTACAGTCTGATGTTTCTGGCCCAAGCCCTTGCCGAAGAAAACCTACCGACGCCGCTGCACATCTCGGTTGTGACCAGCGGGGCGGTGCAGGTGCGCACAGAACCCTTGCCCTACCCGGAAAAAGCCACCATCGCGGGGCCTGCAAAGGTGATCCCGCGCGAGATGCCGGGTATCACCTGCTCGACCTTAGATTTGCAACTGCCCGCAGCCGCTCGGCGGGGCGGGCGCGACCTATCCGCGCTGACCGATCAGGTGTTGGAGGATCTGCTTTCCTCCCCTGCCAATCTGACGGTCGCATTGCGCGGGGCCAAGCGGCTGGAACGGACTGTCAAACCTGCCAGTTTGCCGGATCTTCCAGCCGAGATGCCCCAAGGTGCCACTGTTCTGCTGACGGGCGGTTTTGGCGGTATTGGCCTGACATTGGCCGAGGACCTGATCACAGCGCATGGCGCGCGCATTGCGATGATTGCGCGTCGCCCGCTGCCGGGCCGTGCCGAATGGCCTGCCCTTTTGGCGCGCGGCAATCCGCTGGATGCCACCCATCGCCGCATCCTTGCATTACAACGGCTAGAGGCGCTGGGCGGCGAGGTTTTGGTCGCCGTCGCGGATGTCTGCAACGCCCAAGATATGCAAAAAGCCGTGGCAGAGGTGACTGCACGCTTCGGGCGCATTCACACGGTCATCCATGCGGCGGGTGTGGTCGATGATGGTCCGCTTTTGTCGAAATCCCCAGCAGCGGTGGAAGAGGTCTTTGCCCCCAAATTGCACGGCACCCGGATGCTAGGGCAGCTGTTCCCCGATGGCGCGATTGATCGTTTGGTGCTGTTTTCCTCGACCTCGACTGTCACGGGGCCTGCCGGGCAAATTGATTATGTTGCGGCGAACGAGTTCTTGAACGCTTATTCACAAAGCCGCCGAGGTGGCAAAACCGAAGTTATCGCGCTGAACTGGGGGATCTGGGCCGATGTCGGCATGGCCGCCGAGGCGCTGGCCGATCGCAATGGCATTAGGCCTGCGGCACCGCGCTTGCCGATCACAGCGCAGATGCTGGATGAGGCGAGCTTTGACGCGCAAGGCAACCGGATGTTCACCGCCAGCTACGGTATGGACCGTTGGGTTCTGGACGGTCACCGTACCAAAGCGGGCGACGCGCTGATCCCCGGCACCGGCTATCTGGAAATCGCGGCCGAAGCGCTGCGCCATGAAGGTGTGACCACTTTTGAAATGCGCGACCTTTACTTCTTTGGCCCCTTGGCTGTGCCCGATGGTCAGACCCGTAATATTCGTGCGCGACTTAGCCGTAGTGATGAAGGCTACGGCTTTGATCTGCGCTCTGCCACACAAACCAAGGGTCGTGTGGGCTGGCAGTTGAACGCGCAGGCAAGGCTGATCCCGACCAATGCGGCCCTCGGTCAGGCTGATATCGCCGCGATTGCTGCCCGTTGCGGCGTGGCAGAGCAGGGCGATGGCCTGACCTCGCCGCAAGAGGTGCATCTGAATTTTGGCCCGCGTTGGCGCGTGTTGCAAAGCCGCGCCTTGGGGCAGGGCGAGGGGCTTGCGCATCTGGCGCTGCCGCCCGCGTTTGCTGCCGAGGCGGGGGATTGGTTGCTTCACCCGGCATTGATGGATTTGGCGACGGGATGGGCGATGGGGCTGATCGACGGGTATCAGCCTAGCCATCTTTGGGTGCCGGTGTCTTATGCGCGGGTGCAGGTGCAGTCCAATCTGCCCGCCAAACTGGTCAGTTGGGTCCGCAATGCCGGCCCCAACCGCGCGACAGACCCGGTGGCCAGTTTTGACATCACCTTGATGGACGAGACGGGCCGCGTTTGCATCGAGGTGGAAGGGTTCACGATCCACAAGCTAGAAGGCACGTTGGCGCTGGACGCCGTTCCGCACGATCTGGAATTTGAG
>JBLIGH010000286.1:0-4557 GCA_047636855.1 Pseudorhodobacter sp. | reverse complement strand
AGGCCGATGTTTTGCCCAATCTGACAACGGCCGAAGGCACACCGATCAACGCAAATGAACGGATTGCCTTGCTGACAGACTGGTTAGAGGCTGAAAGCCCCTTCCCCACAGGCGTGGAATGGGAATGGACTGGCGATCAAGAAGACCAAGCCGAAAGTGGTGCCTTCCTGTCCAAAGCTTTCGCGGGGGCGCTGGGGCTGATGTTCATCATCCTTCTGGCGCAGTTCAACAGTTTTTATAATGCCTTCCTCGTGCTGATTGCGGTGGTTTTGTCTACAACCGGCGTGCTGATCGGAATGCTGGTGATGGACCAAACCTTCTCGATTATCATGACGGGAACTGGCATCGTCGCTTTGGCCGGGATTGTGGTGAACAACAACATTGTGTTGATCGACACCTATCAAGAGTTCAGCCGATATATGCCGCGCATTGAAGCCATCGTGCGCACCGCTGAACAGCGCATTCGCCCGGTTTTGCTGACCACGATCACCACCATGGCAGGTCTTGCGCCAATGATGTTTGGCCTCAGCCTCGACTTCATTGGTGGCGGTTATTCGATCGACAGCCCAACTGCCCTGTGGTGGAAGCAATTGGCAACAGCGGTGGTCTTTGGACTTGGCATTGCGACCGTATTGACGCTGATCTTCACACCCGCCTTGCTGGCGCTGCGCGTTTGGTTCGAGATCGGTGCCTATCGCAGTTTTGCGGTCCTCTCGGCCCTTTCCAAAGGCAAAGGCAGCGCCGAAGCCCATGACATGGCACTAGACCGTGCCGCGCGCAAAATCCGCGCGCCGCAAATCATCTGGGAAGAGTATGCTGACGAGGAAACAGAGGCAGATAAAGCTGGTCCCGAACAGAAAACAGACCACGCCGCAGCGAGTGTTCATGATCTAATGCACCCCCACATTCGGGCTGCCGAATAGCCGCCCACAAAAGGGGCGCGCTTTTTTCGCAGAAAAAAGAGGCGGTAAATGTAAATTTACCGCTTCCTATGCGGCGGATCGTCTTTATTCTGAAGCCTTTGAGCGCTTGGAAAAGGCATTACTTTCAAAGCCCTCATCGCTTTTTGCTGCGGTTGCCAGCGCCTCTTCTTCCGAAGATTGCCGTGCCCACATCGACGCATAGCGCCCGGCATTGGCCAACAGTTCTTCATGGCGCCCCTGCTCGACAATCTCGCCGGCTTCCAGCACCACAATCCGATCTGCATCCGCAATCGTTGACAGCCGATGCGCGATTGTGATGACGGTGCGCCCTTCGCCCATCGCCAGCAAGCTGTCTTGAATATCGCGTTCAGTTTGGGTGTCCAGCGCCGATGTCGCCTCGTCCAGCAGCAAAATTGGCGGGTTTTTCAGCAAGGTGCGGGCGATGCCAACGCGCTGTTTCTCGCCACCCGAAAGCTTCAAGCCGCGCTCGCCCACAGTGGTTTCATACCCATCGGGCATCGACATGATGAAATCGTGGATTTTCGCCGCACGGGCCGCAGCCTCAACCTCGTCGCGGCTTGCTTCTGGCCGCCCATACGCGATGTTATAAAGCACCGTATCGTTGAACAGCACAGTGTCTTGCGGCACCACGCCAATCTGCGCATGAACGCTGTCTTGGGTCACATCGCGCAGATCCTGCCCATCAATACGCAGCGCACCGCCGGTGACATCATAAAACCGGAACAACAACCGCCCAATGGTGGATTTACCCGAACCGGAAGGGCCAACAAGCGCCACCCGCTCGCCCGGGCCGACGCGTAAAGATATCCCCTTTAGAATTGGGCGCGCCGCGTCATAGCTGAACATGACATTCTCCAGCACGACCTCGCCGCCTTTAACCTGCAAATCCGGTGCCCCCGGCTTGTCGATGACTTCTGCGGGCTGGCCCAACAGCAAAAACATCTCGCCCATATCCACCAAAGCCTGACGAATTTCGCGGTAGACCGTGCCCAAAAAGTTCAGCGGCATGGTGATCTGGATCATATAGGCATTGACCATCACAAAATCGCCGACCGTCAAAATCCCCGCACTCACCCCCATCGCGGCCATCACCATGACCGAGATCAGACCCGAGGTGATGATGAAAGATTGCCCGAAATTGAGGAAGGACAGGCTTTGCCCGGTTTTGACCGACAAGGCCTCATATTGCTGCATAGCGCCGTCATACCGCGCGGCTTCGCGCGCCTCGGCGCCAAAATACTTCACGGTTTCAAAATTCAGCAGGCTATCCACAGCTTTTTGATTGGCATCGGTATCTTGATCATTCATTTGGCGGCGAATTTTTACCCGCCATTCGGTGACCCGAAAAGTGAACGTCACATAAAGCACGATCGTGACGACAACCGCCGCCATATATTGCCAGCCAAACAGCACGGCAAACAGCACCGAAACCATGGAAAGTTCCAAGATCAGCGGCCCGATCGAAAACAGCATGAAGCGCAACAGAAAGTCGACGCCTTTGACACCGCGCTCGATAATCCGGCTCAATCCACCGGTCTTGCGGGTGATGTGATAGCGCATGGACAGGCGGTGAATATGGGTGAAAGTCTCGAGCGCCAGCTTGCGCAAAGCGCGCTGCGTGACGCGCACGAAGATCACATCGCGCAATTCACCGAAACCAACAGATCCAAGCCGCGCCAGCCCGTAGGCCACCGTTAACCCAACCGAACCGAGTGCGAATAACGTTGCAGCGTCCGGCGTATTTCCCGCCAATGCATCGACCGCTGCCTTATAAAAAAACGGGGTTATCACCGAGATAACCTTGGAAATGACCAACGCTACCAAAGCCCACATCACACGGTGGCGAACCCAAGGCGCGTCTTTCGGCCAAAGATATGGCAGAACCCGACGGATGGTGTGCATCGCTGGTGCGCCTTCGCGATTTGCGTCGACACTCGTGGTATTGGTCGTGATCTTGCGCATATAGCTTACTCTCGGTTTTCCCCGCGCACCCTACTGGGCCGTGCCGGGGAAGACCAGAGAGTGCCGCTATTTCAGCACCTCACTTGGCAACGTGAACACTTGGCCGGGAAAGATCAGATCTGGGTCGCTGATACGGTCTCTATTGGCTTCAAAGACTTGCACATAAAGCACACCGTCACCGAACCTATCCCGCGCGATTGCCCAAAGCGTAAATCCTGGCTGCACCGTGATTGTAACGGTCGCAGGTTGTGAATTCGCTGTCGTATCAACCGTTTGCACTGGGTCGGGTTGTGGCGCCAGGGCCGTTTCCGGCACAGGTTGCGCCACCCGCGCAGTTGGGGTGACCACGGGCGCGGGGGGGGCGGGCTTTGGGGCCGCCGTCGCGATCGTTGCAGGTGCGAGTGGCGTCGCAAGGGGCTGCGCCGGGTTTTCGGGTGGCTTTTCGGTGACGGTTGGCGGAATGACCGTCGCAGGTTCCGAGGCGACAACTTCCGGTATCAAGGTTGGGAGGGGTTCGACAATAACATCTGGAGTTGGTTCCTCTACAGGCGTCACCGCTGATGCGATTGTTTCGGGGGGCTGCGCGGCGGCCGCTGGTGCTGCGGCCGGGTCAGATGCAATGATCTGAGGCACCGTTTCGACAGCAGGCGGTTCCACGGGGGCTTTTGTTTGTGGTGCTTGAGATGCGGTTTGTACTGCAGTTTCTACTGCAGTTTCTACTGCGGCCGGATCAGGTTCTTTCTTTTCAGCCGCAACTTCCAACTCGGCAACGGGGTCGGTCTGGGCCGGCTCTTGGACCGCTTCGCGTTTTGGCGCTGTTGAAACGGCGGCCAGCGCCTCTAAAGTTTCGCGCTGGAATGGCGTTTCAAACCGGGCTGACACTTTACCATCAGGCCCAATTTGATCGGCGCGCAATGTATAGCGCCCCGGTGCCACATCGGGCAAGGTTCCGCCCCAGCCGCCATCTTGGGCAACGTCGAAATCCACCAAAGCGGCGTTGTTCAGATAAATACGGATCACGGCCCCGGCCATGCCGCGCCCCGCCAATTGCACCGCACCAGAGGCAGTATAGGAAATAGCGTCAATCGACACAGGCACCTTGGACGCGGATGTCGCCGCAGGTTGCAGCACCTTCACACCGCCCGGCCCCGTCAAGATCGCCGCAGGCGCGCGATTTGAGGCCGTTGCTTGCGGCGGCGCGGCAGCAGGCACAGGTTCGGCCTCTGCCAATTCGGTGATTGGGTCTTCCACGACGGCAGCGGGGGCATCCGCGATGGCCTCAGGTTGCTCGGTGGTTAGCGGGGTTTCGGCGACAGTGCTTGGCTGTTCGGTGGCTAAAGGGGCTTTGGCGACGGTGCTTGGCTGCTCGGTGGCTAAAGGGGCTCCCGCGATGGCCTCAGGTTGCTCGGTGGTTAAAGGGGCTTCGGCGACCACCGCCTGATCTGATGCAGGTTCCGCCTCTGGCACTGCGACCTCTGTGCCTTCAACAGCGACCGCCACGTCAGGCTGCGAGATGGCGGGGTCAGCGTCCACGGGCGCAAGTGCCTCACTAACCGGCTCGGCTGCGGCTATGACTTCCGGCTCGGGTGCAGGTTGGGCGGGCACATCAACGGCCACAACCGGGGCTACCACATCGGTCGCAGCCAAAATG
>JBLIGH010000285.1:0-4592 GCA_047636855.1 Pseudorhodobacter sp. | reverse complement strand
TCATAAAATTGAATGCTTTGGCCCACGTGATCGCCCGAAGGCCTGAGGTGCAGGTTGATCCGTTATACCCCTGCTTTAATCCGTTTTGCGCACTCAAATCGCTTTATGGCCCAAGTCTTTTCCGCCAAAATTTCGCAAAATAGAACAAGTTTGACCGAGAGTTTGGGGCGGTTCGCCATTGTTACGATTTGGCGGTGCAAGTGGGGCCTTACCCCTTATTTTCTTGAAGGCTGCTTGATCAACCATGGAAATCAAGCGATACAAGCCGCAACAGATTGTCGCAAAGTTCCGGCTGTTTGAGTTCTTTTTTGACCATTGTAGGTGCGTTGTTTTAAGCGCGCGCCAGTTGATCCGCGCCCGCAAGGCTGATGGGGCTTTTTAAAGACGGGACCGTACGACATGACACCGACGCCCTCAAAAAAGCTTTCGCTAAGTCGGTTGGCGCTGCTGACGGTGGCCATCATTTTGACGGCTGGTTACTTGGCTTACACGCAGGCAATGCGTACATTTTTGACCGATACGGCGCGGCGCGGCGATAATACGCTGCAACTCGCCGCCACCTCGCTGCGCGGTAAAATGGAGCGGTTCGAGAGATTGCCGCAGTTGATTGCCGATCATGCGCTGGTCAAGGTCATCACCACAGAGCCCGAAAATTCAACTATTGTGGCACAGACAAATGCCTATCTGAAGGCCACTCAAGAGCTGTTGGGCGCTTCTGATATTTACGTCATGGATGCAACTGGCATCACCCGCGCTGCGTCGAATTTCGACAGTGCAACCTCGTTCATCGATGGGGATTTCGGGTTTCGCCCCTATTTCACCGACGCGATTGTGGGCGGCTTGGGGCGGTATTTCGCGCTTGGCACCACATCAGGCAAACGCGGTTATTACTTTGGCGCGCCGGTTCGAATCGGCGGTGCAATTACCGGCGTGCTGGTGGTCAAGATCGACCTTGATGCCATCGAGCAAGACTGGCGTGGCTCTGATGATGCCTTGATTGTCACCGACCCGGATGGCGTGATTTTCTTATCATCGCGCCCGGAATGGCTGTTTACCGCCTTCACACCTTTGTCGCCGCCAAAACAACTGCAATTGATCGAAAGCCTTCGTTACGGCATCGAACCTTTGGCGGATTTCCCACTGACAGCAGAGCAATCTTTGGCAGGACAGAATTTGCTGACGGTCGCAAATGGGCAGACCTATCTCGCTTTGATCCAACACATGCCCGAGGCAAATTGGGTTGTTCGCGTGCTGTTGGAAACCACATCCGTCAAACGACAGGCGTTGTTGGTCGCGGTTCTGGCAATGTTAGCGCTTGGATTTGGGGCCTTGACCTTGGCAGTCGTGGTGCAATGGCGCGCCCGATTGCAAGAACGGATGTCCTTGCAGCAAGCGGCTCGCAACCAGTTGGAACGCCGGGTTCAGGAGCGTACGGGCGAGCTTGCGACAGTGAATGTCAGGCTGGAAGCCGAGGTTGCTGAACGCCGTCTGGCCGAGAAAAACCTGCGGCAAGCGCAGGCTGATCTGGTTCAGGCCGGAAAGCTGGCCGCCCTGGGGCAAATGTCGGCTGCCCTTAGCCATGAGTTCAACCAACCCTTGGGGGCTGCCCGAACCTATGCCGATAATGCCGCCATATTGATGCAGCGTGGGCGGCACGACGAAGTGCGCAGCAATATCGGCCGCATTCTATCGCTGATCGACCGGATGACCGTGATCTCGAAGCGCCTGCACAGCTTTGCGCGCGCGCCGGGGCAAAAACTGGGGATTGTTTCCGTTGCAGAGGCGGTCGAGGCCGCCGAAGAGATCGCACAGCTTCGATTGCGCGCGGCGGGCGCGATTTTGACGGTATCGCTGCCCAAGGATTTGCCGCTTGTTGTGGCGGGTCCGGTGCGCTTGCAACAGGTGCTTGTTAATTTGCTGACCAATGCCGCAGATGCCGCGGAAGCCGCGCAAGACAGGCGCATTCATCTGACGGCTGCGGCCATTGGCAAGATCGTGCAATTGCGCATCGGGGATCATGGGGCAGGGGTTCCGCCCGGTCTGACAGAGCGTATTTTTGATCCGTTCTTTTCGACCAAAGGCGTCGGGAAGGGCTTGGGTCTGGGTCTTTCTATCAGCTACAATATTATCAAGGATTTTGGCGGAAACCTGCGGGTTGAAACCGCCGACCAAGGGGGCGCGGTGTTTGTGATCGAATTGAACGTCGCCAAGGATGCAGGTTTTGAACGCAAGCCCGCGAAGGCAAATTTGGACAAGGCAATCTGATGTGGGGCCGGGTTTTCATTGTCGACGACGAGCCTGATCTGCGCGCATCAACCGCGCAGGCTTTGGATCTGGCGGGCATCGCCACGCAGGAATTTTCCATGGCCGATCGGGTGCCAGAGCTTGTCAGCTTTGGGTTTCCCGGCATTGTTCTGACCGATATTCGCATGCCCGGCATTGATGGGCTAACATTGATGAATCGCATTCACGACATTGACCGGGATATTCCGGTTATCTTGATGACCGGGCACGGTGATGTGCAGCTTGCCGTTCGCGCGATGCATGAGGGGGCACATGACTTTGTGGTAAAGCCCTTTTCGACGGGGCAATTGGTAGAGATCACCAGCCGCGCATTGGATTTTCGCCGCCTTGTCTTGGAAAACCGGTTGCTGCGCGCCGTTGCAGGGCAGGCGGATGACTTGGAGACCCGGCTTGTCGGGCGGGCCAATACGATGATTGACCTGCGCCGCCGTATTCGCACCTTGGGGCCGAGTGAGGCAGATGTTCTGATCGTCGGGGAAACCGGCGCAGGCAAGGAAGTGGCCGCACGCGCCCTGCACGACATGTCATCGCGCGCTCAGCGCCCTTTCGTGACCATCGATTGCGCCAGCCTGCCCGCCGCCCTGATCGAAAGCGAGCTTTTCGGCCATGAGGCAGGCGCCTTTATCGGCGCTATGCGGCAGCGATATGGCAAGTTTGAACATGCGCGGGGCGGGACCATTGTTTTGGATGACATCGCGTCGATGCCGCTCGAGGTGCAAGGCAAATTGCTGCGCGTCATCGAAAGCCGTGTCATCACCCGACTGGGCTCTAACGAAGACTATGCGCTGGATGTGCGTTTCATGGCCACCAGCCGTGTGCCGCTGGAGGCCGAGGTGGCCGCTGATCGGTTCAGGGCTGACCTGCTTTACCGCCTGAACGTGGTGACGTTGCGGATCCCGCCATTGGCCGAACGGCGCGAGGATATACCGCTGTTGTTTCTAAAGCTGCTGGCGGAAGCGGCAGTACGGCACCGGGTTACGGCGCCAGAGGTTTCGCCCGCGACAATCGCCGCCCTGACCTCTCGGGAATGGCCGGGGAATGTGCGCGAACTGCGCAATGCGGCAGACCGGTTCGCGCTTGGCCTTGGGCTTGATCGCGGGAACGTTGGCGAAGAGACTTTTGAAAAGCTCTCTGACAAAGTCGCGGCTTTTGAGCGCCGCGAGATCGAGGCTGCCTTGGCGGCCCATCGCGGCCAGTTGCGCCCCGTCTACGAGGCATTGGGGCTTTCGCGTAAAACCCTATGGGAAAAGATGCAAAAGCACGGAATCGACAAGGCTCTATTCGGTGCCGAAAGCGATACGAAAAACTAACGCTCATGGCGGCGGCGGGTGGGTTCGGCTCGCAAGTTTCTGAAATCGCCCCGGAAAATTCCAGGGCCATTTATCCAGCACGTCAAATGCGACGCGGATTAAGCAAGGTATTGCAGATCAGTTGTCGAATTGATGGACATAGGTAGATCCTACGATCTTATCGTCAAACGGATGTGCGACCAACACAACTTCGCTGCCGTCTTTGTCGATTGCGACCAGCACGCGTGTCTCGGTATTGACCACGCGGACACTGTGGTATCCGGCTTGGACCAGCTTGGTTTTCAGCCCCTCAAAGTAGACGCCTTGCATCTCGCTTGCGGGGTCATTGGCCCATGAAGCACCCGCTGTGGCAAGCGTAACGCAGACAACAGCCGTGACGTTTTTGAAGACATTCATTGGATTAACCTTTTGAGTTGAATTAAGAATTTGATTTTTCGGTTTCCGCCAACCCCGGTGCTGGGTGAGGCAGCGTTGCGGTGGTTTTCCGATCGTCAGGCGCAGGCTTGTTTGCGTGTCATGCCCATATCTTCAAGCCGCTCTTGAGGCATGTTCCGCAGCTTATGGGCTTGGCGCAGATCACTGTCGCGGTCCGCCAACCAGTTCAGCATTCGCAGCAAAACAGGCATCGCGTTTCGGTCAGATTGATCGAAATATTTTGCGCCATCGGCGGTTGGATGTGACGTGATTTGCATGACGATAGTCCTTTGGTTGAGCCGGTAACTTTGATGGGTCCAGCATCGTTCGCGCCCGTGAAGGCAACGCAATAAAGTCGACTGAAATCACGGGGTACCGCGTAAAAAATCCATAAAAAATTGCGTATTTCCAACAAGATCAGCAATCAGGGTGTAAAAATAGCGCCTGCCGTTTCACATCACTTGGGGCGCAAAAGGGCTTTGACCTTTGGCACATCGGTTTGGATTTGTTGCCAACAGCCCCGTGAAAAGCCGGCCTGCAAGGTTGCATCAGCCGATCCGAACA
>JBLIGH010000284.1:0-4594 GCA_047636855.1 Pseudorhodobacter sp. | reverse complement strand
ACCGCCTTTGTCAAACGAGACATTTCGCATTGGCGGACTGGTCGAAGAAGGCACCTTGCTGCGCGGACAAGGCGAGACGATTAGGTTCAGCGTCACCGATGGCGGCGCCTCGGTTCCCGTGACGTTTACCGGCATTCTTCCAGATCTATTTGCTGAAAACCAAGGTATGATTGGCCTGGGAAACTATGTGAACGGTGTCTTTGAAGCCACTGAAATCCTTGCGAAACATGATGAAAGCTACATGCCGAAAGAAGTTGTGGAGGCGCTGAAAGCACAGGGCGTTTACAAAGAACCGAACGGTTGATTTGACGGGCCTTAACCAAATCAAGTGAAGATCTTCTTAATCCGGGCGCTTTCCCGGCAAGGAGGTTACTTGATGAAATCCGTCACCGAGATTGCAACAGAGATTGTGGCCCGCGAAGGCGGCTATGTGAACGACCCCGATGATCCGGGCGGGGCCACGAATTTTGGCGTGACGATCCACACTATGCGCAGGTTGGGGTTGGATCTGACTGGCGATGGCACGGTAAGCGAGGCTGATGTCAAAGCGATATCGGCCAAGCAAGCCGTTGATATTTATGTCGAACACTATTTCATCCGCCCCGGCCTTGCGCAATTGCCCGAGCCACTTCAGGCCTCGGTCTTTGATATGATGGTCAATGCGGGCGGTAATGCCATCAAGGTTTTGCAGCGGTTGCTGACGGATATGGGCTTTGCGTGCAATCCTGATGGCGCAATCGGTCCGCAAACGCTTGCCTCGGTGCAGCGGGCGTTCGAGGCCGCCCCAAGCCATTTGGCCGATGCCTATGCCATTGCCCGGCGCAACTATTACTACCGTCTGGCCGATGCTCGCCCGGCAAGCCGAAAATATGCGCGCCGCCGTGACGGTGGCAAGGGCGGTTGGATTACCCGCGCCGAAGACTTTATGTCGCCAAAATACCGGCTGACTGACGCCGAACACAAAGCGCGGGTGTCGGCATGGGGGTGATCAGCCGGATCGTGGGCGGGCCTGCGGCGGTCAGCGCTTTGGGCGATGCCGCGCGCGGCGTGGCCGAGGTCTTTACGCCCTCGGCCACGCGCCAGATGGAGCTTTCGGCAGAGGCGCAGATGGCAGCTTTGCGCCAGCTTGGCGCGGAATATGTCGATCCGGGCTTTGGCTGGTTTGACCGGTTGGTGAACGGTCTGAACCGCTTGCCGCGCCCGTTGTTGGCCTTTGGGACCTTGGGTCTGTTCGTTTATGCGATGATTGATCCTGAAAGCTTTGGGCGCCGCATGGTCGGCCTCAATCTGGTGCCAGAGCCGCTTTGGTGGTTGTTGGGCGCGGTTGTGGGCTTTTATTTTGGCGCGCGCGAGGCTCATTATTTCCGCAGCCGTGCGGTTATTGTGCCTGTAGTTCCGGGCGCGCAGGTCGCACAAGCCGAACCAAACCCCGCTTTGGAAGAATGGCGCGGAAAAGCCGATTAAAACCACAGGCGATCGCCTCGCTTCCAGTGCTTGGCTTCGGGCGCGGGCATTGACCCCGCGCCCGCGCTCTGGCAGACCCGTCGACGACTGATAGGACGGGACCGATGAACCTTTTTTCTGACATCCGGGCACTTGTAACCGGCGAGCTTGAAGCGATGATGCAGGCGGGCGATCTGCCTGTTGGTATGGCCCTCGCGGCTGTTGCAGTAGAGCCGCCGCGCGATGCGTCGCACGGTGATATGGCGACCAATGCCGCAATGGTTTTGGCAAAACCGGCGGGCAAAGCGCCGCGCGACATTGCGGAAAAGCTGGCGGCACGCCTGCTTGGTGACCCTCGTATCATGTCGGTCGAGATTGCAGGGCCGGGCTTTTTGAACCTGCGGCTACACGCATTTGTCTGGCAAAATCTGCTGGTTACTGCTTTGCAGCAAGGCGCTGACTTTGGCCGTGCCGCAATCGGGGCCGGTCTTAAGGTCAATATCGAGTTTGTTTCGGCCAACCCAACCGGCCCGATGCATGTCGGTCACGTGCGCGGCGCGGTGTTTGGCGATGCTTTGGCGCGGCTGCTTAGCTTTAGCGGCTACGACGTCACCCGCGAATACTACATCAACGACGGCGGCGCGCAGGTTGACGTGCTGGCCCGGTCCGCATTCGAGCGCTACCGTCAGGCGCATGGGCTGGAACCTGAGATCCGCGAAGGGCTTTACCCTGGCGATTACCTGATTCCAGTCGGTGAGGCGATGAAAGCGAAATGGGGCGACAGCCTGCTGGACCAAGGCGAAGATGTCTGGCTGGCAGATGTGCGGAATTTCGCCACCGAGATGATGATGGAAATGATCCGGGGCGATCTGGCGGCGCTTGGCGTGCAGATGGACGTCTATTCCTCGGAAAAGGCGCTGTACGGTACCGGCAAGATCGAAGCTGCCATCAACACTTTGCGCGATATGGGCCTGATCTATGAAGGCACGCTAGAGCCACCCAAAGGCAAGCTGCCCGATGATTGGGAAGCCCGCGTGCAGACCTTGTTCCGCTCGACCGAGCACGGCGATGACCAAGACCGACCGGTGATGAAATCGGATGGCTCTTGGACCTATTTTGCCCCCGATATCGCCTATCATTATGACAAGGTGCAGCGCGGGTTTGACCAGCTTATCGACATTCTGGGCGCCGATCATGGCGGCTATGTCAAGCGGATGAAGGCGGCCGTATCGGCATTGTCGATGAACCGTGTGCCACTGGATATCAAGCTGATCCAGTTGGTAAAGCTTTGGAAAAACGGCGAACCTTTCAAGATGTCGAAGCGGGCAGGGACCTTTGTGACGCTACGCGATGTGGTCGAACAGGTCGGCGCGGATGTGACCCGTTTTGTGATGCTGACCCGTAAGAATGACGCGTCACTGGATTTTGATTTCGCCAAAGTGCTGGAGCAATCCAAAGACAACCCGGTTTGGTATGTGCAATATGCCAATGCCCGGATTAACTCGGTGCTGCGCAAAGCGCGCGAGGCCGGCATCGATGTGTCGGATGCACGGCTTGCCGCGGCTGACGTGTCGACCCTGACCCATGCCGCCGAAATCGCAATGGCCCAGAAAATCGCCGAATGGCCACGACTGGTCGAGATTGCCGCGCGCGGAAACGAGCCGCACCGTATTGCGTTTTACCTGTACGAACTGGCCTCGGATCTGCACGCATTGTGGAATCGCGGCAATGACGAGCCCAGTTTACGCTTCATTCAGGACGATCCTGCAACAACTCAGGCGAAAATTGCCCTTGCGCGGGCAACAGGCGTTGTGATTTCCGCAGGTCTTGCTATTCTTGGCGTTACACCGGTTGAAGAAATGCGTTGATCAATCAAGCGCCCGCCGGTGTGCAAACAGGCAAGACAGCGTGAGCCTTAGGGTCAGCACGTAGTGAGGCAGAGCATGGCTGACTTTAATTTCGATCAAATCGAAAGCGGCTTTGGTGCGCGCAATTCAGCGCGACCCGGATCGTTTTTGGTGAACTTGGCAGGGGCGGCGACGTCGATTGCTTTGGTTTTGGGGCTTGGCTACTGGGGCTATAAGCTCGCGGTGCGCGACATGACCGGGATTCCGGTCGTGCGTGCGCTGGAAGGCCCTATGCGCATTTCACCGCTGGATCCAGGCGGCGAAATCGCGGTGCATCAAGGTCTGTCGGTGAATACGGTTGCAGCCGAAGGCGGGGCCTCGCGCCCTGCCGATCGTTTAATCCTTGCCCCGCAACCGATTGATCTGACAGCAGATGATGCGGCCGGAACAGCGGTTGCGATGGTGGCGCCCGTCTCGGGGCGCAGCAACCAGACGCCGTGGCTTTCGCTGACGCCGCTGCCCGAAGACGATGCCCCCTCCGATCTTGTGCTCTCGTCCGCCGAGGCCGAGACGCGCAACCCGGCAGTTATTTTGGCATTGGCCGAGGCTTTGGCCGAAGGGTCGACACCGCTTTCAGGCGATACCGGGCTGATCATTCAGACAATTCCGAGTGTGCGCCTGCCGCAGGGCGCGTTGGCCAGCTCGCCGCGCCCAATGCCAAGGCCCGGCGCAGTCCAGCGTGTTGCGGCAGCCCAAGTTGCGACGACAGAAACTGATGGCTCGGGTCTGGCGTCGGGAACGCGGTTGGTGCAACTGGGCGCCTTTGACAGCCAAGAGGTTGCGCGCAATGAATGGGACCGGATGTCGGGCAAGTTTAGCGATTTGTTGATTGGCAAAACCCGGATCATTCAAGCGGCTCAAAGCTCTGGTCGGACATTTTATCGTTTGCGCGCCGAGGGATTCACGGATGAGGCGGATCAACGGCGTTTTTGTTCGGCACTTGTGGCAGAACAGGCCGCTTGCATTCCGGTCACCGTGCGATGAGCGGCAGGCCGGGGGCCACGATCCTTGGCTGCCTCGGGCCGGTTTTATCCGCAGATGAAGCGGTGTTTTTTCGTGCAGCGGACCCTTGGGGGTTCATTTTGTTTGCCCGAAATGTTCAATCGCCTGTGCAATTGCGCCAGCTAACGGCACAATTGCGCGAAAGCGTCGGGCGTAATGCCCCAATTTTCGTCGATCAAGAAGGCGGGCGGGTGCAGCGTTTGCGCGCGCCGCATTGGTCCGAATGGTCGCCGCCTTTGGAA
>JBLIGH010000283.1:0-4608 GCA_047636855.1 Pseudorhodobacter sp. | reverse complement strand
AACATCAAGGAACGCACGCAAGGTTTCGCGGGTTTGACGAGAGCATTCCAACGCGCGGGCAACATCGATACCGCTTAACGTCAGACCCATCTTAATCTGCGCACCGATATCGGGGTCAAAGAGGTCTGGGCTGGTTTGCCATTTTGCACCGTAAAGGGCTGCCAACCCGGCAAATTGCAACGGCATAAGGCTGGCTACATCAACAGCTTGCGGCCAGATTGGGGCAGCTTTCGAAATATTTGTGACCTGCGTGATTGCCCCCACAGCCCTGTCGCAAACCCGCGCGACATCGCCGTCGATTGCGGCGTCCAACCCAAGCGTCAGCGCATAGGCGCAACAGGTATCAGCGGCCTCGCCAACCACAGTCTGCCCGCTGAGCACGCCAAACATCAGCGCTGCATCCTCAACCGTGCGCGCAATCGGGCAAACCGTCGAGATACCCCAAGAAGATTCTGCAAACCCTGGGCCGTAGGGGATGGCGTCCTGCGTTGGCTTGAACCCGACAATCCCCACATGTGCGGGCGGTCTGCGGCTGGAGCCCCCTGCATCGGTGCCAAGCGCCAAGGGCACAATCCCCGCCGCCACAACCGAGGCACAGCCGCCAGAAGAGCCGCCGGGCGTTAGGCCCGTATTCGCAGGGTGCCGCGTAATGCCATGCAACGGCGTGTTCGTAACCCCTTTGCAAGCAAATTCCGAACAGGTGCCGATCCCAAGGATCACAGCGCCAGCCGCGCGCAGGCGGGCAACGGCGATGGCATCTTGCGGGGCGATGAAATCTGCAAACAACCGCGAGCCTTGGGTGATCGGCATCCCCTGAACCCAGATATTATCCTTGATCACCACCGGGACGCCCGCCAAGGGCAAAACCGCGCCGCCCGCGATCAACGCATCAACCGCTGCGGCCTCTTCTGGCAGCTTTGGGTTCAGGTAGGTCAGCGCATTCAGCGTCGGGTTCAAAGCCTCGGCGCGCTTTAGACAGGCTTGCGCGACAGAGACCGCGCTGCGTGTTCCCGCCTGCACTTGGTCAGCAATCTGGCGGGCGCTCAGCGTATGCAGGCTCATGCTGTCACCTGTGCTTTCCAATGGGCGGCTATGGTGCTGCGGGGGGCGATCCAGACGCGCGGGGTAGCGGCGATATGGGCCAGAACGGCCTCTAACCCACCGATCCGCCCCGGTCGCCCGATGATCCGCAAATGCAGCCCGATCGACATCATACGCGCCGACGTCGCGCCTTCGGAATAAAGCCGGTCAAAGGCACCGATCACATAATCGGAAAAGTCACGCGCCTGCACAAAGCCACCGCCGGGGGAAAAGCGCATGTCGTTGGTATCAAAGGCATAGGGCAAGATAACATGCGCGCCCTGCATCCGGGGGATGTCGTCATCATAGACATCGCTGTCATAGGCAAAGCCGCCATGGGCGATCAGTAAGTCGCGGGTATTGACCGATGGGGCAGAGCGCGTGTGCCAACCGACCGGCGCCGCGCCACAGGCCGCCTCAATCGCACTATGGGTCCGGGCAATCAAGGTTGCTTCATCATCGCGGGCCATCTCTGCCTGCCGCTCCCAACGCCAGCCGTGGCACGATATTTCATGCCCGCGCGCGACGGCATTTTGCAGCAACCAGGGCGCGCGTTCAGCGGCGCGCCCACAGGTCGAAAACGTGGCCTTCACCCCTTGCGCGTCGAAAGCATTCGCAATCCGGGCATAGCCTTGGCGGGTGCCATAGGTGAAATGGGTTTCCATGCAAGGGTCGGGATGGCCGATCACCTCTTCGCGGATCTCGTAGATACTTTCATTGCGCTCGTCGCCATCGGCAATCGACAACTCGGCACCCTCCTCGACATTGACAACGAACGACACGGCCAATTGCGCGGCGCCGGGCCAGTTGGGGGCAGGCTCGTGGCCGAAATAACCCTTGAAATCACGTCTGTCTGTCATGGTTCAGGTCTCGATCATGCGGTTAAGGCCAACGGTGCGCGAGGCGACGAACAGCACGATGATCGCAAGCAAAATCAAGCCTGATGACATCGCAGCCAACGAGGGGTCGGGCTGTTCTTCGAGGTATTGCAGCATCTTGATTGGCAGCGTTTTATTGCGGGCATCCGTCAGAAAAATCGAAATCGGGTAATTGTCCATCGAGGCCAGAAAAGCGAACAACCCGCCGGTCAGATAGGCGGGTGCAAGGTTGGGGATCAGCACTTGTATGATCGCGCGCGGATAGCTGAGGCCCAGCGTGCGGGCGGCATCGATCAGCGCAAAGTTGAATGCCTGCATCGAGGCCAGCAGAGTGCGCATCACAAAAGGTAGGGTGATCACAATATGGCCCAGCAGCAGCGACCAATAGGCATCGCGCAAGCCGATTTCGCGAAAGAACTGCAACAGCGCCACGCCCACAACCAACCCCGGCATCATCAGTGGCGAGACGGTGAAAGTGGCGATAGCCTCTTTGCCGCGAAAATCGCCTCGGGTCACCGCGATTGCGGCCAAGGTGCCCAGAACCAAGGAAATACCGGTCGACACCAAGGCGAGGTTGAGCGACAGTTGCACCGCCTCCCATAGGCCCGAACGGCGTTCTAACGAGCGGTACCAGCGCAGCGACCATTCGGGCGGCGGCAAGGTATAGACGGGTGACGACGTGAACGAGGCCGCGACCGTCACAACAATCGGCAGCATCAAAAACACGATGCAGGCAAAGCCGATGATCCAGGCGCAGTGTCGCGCAATGCGGTCGGTGCGGGTCATCGCCTCGCCCCCAAACGACCCGCGAGCCAGCTGGAAAACAGGACGGTGAAAATCGCGATCGCCAGCAAGACTGCGGAAATGGTCGACCCCAAAGGCTCGTTGCGCAGGTAAAGGAACGAGCGCGCAATCAGCATCGACAGGGTTTGCTGACGCTCGCCTACAATCAGCGACGGGATGACATACATCGAGATTGCCAGCGAAAAAGTGAAGGCCGATCCTGCCACCACACCGGGCAAGGTCAGCGGCAGGGTGACGCGCGAAAACCGAAACCACGGTGTGGCCCCAAGCGAGGCAGCGGCCTCGGGCAGGCTGGCGTTCAATTGGCGCACCACCGAATAGATCGGCAAAACCATGAAGGGTAAAAACACATTGGCCGCCCCGATGATCAGTGCGGTTTCCGTGAACAGCATGCGAACTGGCGCGTCCGTTATGCCAAGGCCTTGCAGGGTGGTGTTGATGAACCCATTGGCCCGAAACAGGATCGACCAGGCAAAGGCTTTGACGATTACTCCCAGCGACATCGGCAGCACCAGCGCCACCAGAAACACCGTCAGCCAAACGCCCTTGGCCCGCGCCATCGCAAAGGCGGTCGGATAGGCGATGACCAGCGCCAGAAGCGTGGTCAAAAGCGCCACGCGCAGGGTGCGCCACAGGACGTTCAGATTGAAATCGTCGGAAAAGAAGCTGACATAATGGGCAAGGGTCAACCCCTCGGCACTTTGAAAGCTTTTGGTCAGCAGTAGCGCCAGCGGTAGTGCATAGATCAAGGCCAGAAAGGCAAGGCCGGGCACGGCCAGCAAGGCGATCCGGTCGACGCGGGCGGTCATGTCTGCACCTGATGCACCAAGGTATCCTCGACCGCCCAACCAAGGGCAACGGTATCGCCGCGGGAAAATCCGGTGCGGATACCCGGCAATTCGCACAAAACGCGGTCGGTTCCTTGCGCGCGTCCATGCAAAACGGTTTTAGAGCCGAGCATCATCACATCATCAAGCTGCACATTGAATTGGTTCATCGCGGGCTTGGGGTCGGGGCCGATAAGCTCTGGCCTCACCCCCACCACAACCTCGCTGCCTGCCGCGATATCTGTAGGTGCGCGCAATACGCCCGCTGCCGTATCGATCAGGGCAATACCGCCAGAGGTCGAGGTGACCTTGCCCAAAAACCGCGTTGAAAGCCCGACAAAATCCATCACAAAGGGCGAGGCTGGGCGCGCGTAAAGGGTCGATGGGTCGGCAAATTGTTCAATCCGACCCGCGTTCATCACAGCAATCCGGTCCGAGACCGCCATCGCCTCTTCTTGATCATGGGTCACAAAAATCGCGGTGATATTGCGGCTGCGCAGCAGGGCTTTCAGCTCGACCTGCATGGTTTCGCGCAGCTTTCGGTCCAATGCCGAAAAAGGCTCGTCCAGCAGCAACAGATCGGGGGCCACAACAAGGGCGCGTGCGACCGCAATCCGTTGTTGCTGCCCACCCGACAAATCCGCGACAGAGCGACCTGCAAAAGCCTCCATCCGAACCAGCGCAAGCGCTTCGGCGACGGGGGCTTTGGTGGCGGTTTTGGCCATGCCACGGGCCCGCAGTCCAAAGCCTACATTTTCGGCCACCGTAAGATGCGGGAACAGGGCGTAGTTTTGAAAAACCACGGAAATATTGCGCTGATGCGCCGGAAGGGCCGTGATGTTGCGCGTGCCCAGTCTGACCGCACCCTCATCGGATTCTAGCAATCCGGCAATGATGCGCAACAAGGTGGTTTTGCCGCACCCCGAGGGGCCAAGCAGCGAGACAAGCTCGCCCTTGGCAACCAGGAAGTTCATGTTTTCCATGACAGACAGGCCCTTGAATGATTTAGTCACGCCCGT
>JBLIGH010000282.1:0-4609 GCA_047636855.1 Pseudorhodobacter sp. | reverse complement strand
CCGTAAGCGCCCGCGGCAAGCAGAGGGCGCAGAAACTGAAGCTGAAAGTTGCGCGATAGCGTCGAAAGCGCCCCAATACGCAAGGGCGGCCTGACACTGCTGCTTTGTTGCAAGGTCGCCAGCAACTCGTCGCCAGCCCCAAAGATGCGATCCGCGTGATCCAGCGCAATCCGCCCGGCCTCGGTCAAGACCAGCGAGCGGCCGATACGGTCGAAGAAGGGATGTCCCAAACGATCTTCCAACTGCCGGATCTGAATCGAAAGTGCCGATTGCGAAACGTTTAGCCGTTCTGCGGCGCGGCCCAGATGCCCTTCGATTGCAACTTCGCGGAAGTAACGCAGATGATGATAATTGAGAATTGCCATCGTTCTATTTAATAGAACAAAAATTACATAAAGATATATTTTTATTTCAATGCACAGCGCGATACCGACAGCATGACACAGCCAAGGAGCCGAAAATGGATGTCATCGTCACAATCGCCACCACTATCGTGGAACAATTGCAAAAGCCGACCCTCGCATTCCTGATCGGTGGAATGCTGCTTGCCGCACTTGGCAGCACGTTTGAAATTCCCGAACCGGTCTACAAATTCATCGTGGCCTTGCTTCTTTTGAAGATCGGGTTGGGGGCAGGCATCTCGGTGCGAGAGGCCGATCTTTTCGCCCTTTTGGTGCCCGCTATCGGGGCCACGATTGTCGGTGTCGCCATCGTCTTTCTGGGAAGTTGCACATTGGCACGCTGGCGGGGCGTGTCCCGTGTGGACGGTCTTGCCACGGCTGGGTTGTTCGGCGCGGTTTCGGCCTCGACGCTGGCTGCGGGGATGGCAACCCTTGACGATGGAAACATACCCTATGAAGGTTTCATCGGGGCCCTTTACCCCTTCATGGACATCGCAGCCCTAGTGACCGCCATCGTCCTGGCAAAGATCGGCCTTGCGCGCAGTGCCGCGGCCAGCATCTCGGCCCAAAGCAATGGAACCATGGCGATTGTCGGTGGGTTCGGACCGGCAGCGTCACGCAGCAGCGTAGTGAGCAACGGCCTTTTGCGCGGAATCCTTGTCGATACATTCCGCAGCCCCGCCATATCGGCCTTACTTGTTGGTCTGGCCATCGGCATTCTTGCCCAACCTGACAGCGTTTATGAAAGCTTCTACAAGCCGATTTTCAGTGGGCTGCTGTCTATTTTGATGCTCATCATGGGGATGGAGGCCTGGGCCCGGGTTGCCGAACTGCGGAAGGTCGCACATGCCTATATCTTGTATGGGATTGCGGCGCCAATCCTTCATGGGCTTATGGGCTTTGGCGTCGGATTGATTGCGCATGAACTTACAGGGTTTTCGGCGGGTGGTGTTGTCTTGTTGTCGGTGATGGCCGCGTCAAGCTCGGACATATCAGGCCCCCCGACACTGCGCGGCACATTACCCGAAGCCAACCCTTCGGCTTATGTTGGCACTTCAACCGGCCTTGGAACGCCTATCGCAATCCTGAGCATCCCGCTTTTCGTAGCAATGGCAGAGGTGCTGATCGGATGGTGATATTTCATCAAACCCTGCCAACCAATGAATGGCAGCATGCCTTCAAGCTAGGTCCGCACGACCATTATGGATGCGGGCCTACAGCCTGAATTATTGAAGGTCAGGTCCCTCGCCCCGGTCGGCATCGCCGGGGCGCTTTTGCAGTTCCCTGTGGTTGCGCGTCAATCGTAACGTAGCTCACCAGCTTTGCCTCGGAAGATGAAGTAGCTCAACACGGTGTATCCGATGATCGCAGGCAGCACAAAGCACGTCCCCAGCAATATGATGAACAAACTTTCGGGTGCCGATGCCGCCTCATAAATCGTCAAGCGTTCTGGGACGACATAAGGGTAGAACGAATAGGCCATGCCCGCGAATGCGAGCACAAAAAGGCCAGTGGCAGCGGCGAATGGGGCCCAGGAATGGCGGTCGCTTTGCGGTGTTATTCGCCGGAGCTTCCACCACAGAAATGCGAGCAGAGTCACCGAAAGAATTGGCAGCGGTGACAGGTAAAAGAACTCGGGAAAGCTGAACCAACGATCAAAGATGCGCTGGCTTAGAAAAGGAGTCGCAACCGAAATGGCACCGATCCCCAACGCCAACCCCCAGATGCCACCCTTTGCCCAACCGACGGCTTTGGTCTGAAGCACATCGCTGGTCTTGAGAATGAGCCAAGCAGCACCGATAAAGCTGTAGCCGACAGTCAGAAAAATCGCGGCAAGCAAAGCAAAAAGCACATGCGGCCCAGTCCAGCTCAGGCCCATCAAATACATCCCCAGCATAAAGCCCTGAGACAGCGATGCCATCAGCGACCCCGCGAAAAACGCCATGTTCCATTTGGCTTTCTGGGTGATGGGGGCTTTGTTGCGCAGCTCGAACGAAACGCCGCGCAGGATCAACCCGATCAGCATCACAAAAACCGGCAGGTAAAGCGAGGTCAGGATGATGCCATGCGCCTCGGGGAAGGCCACCAATAAGATACCGATGGCCAGAACCAGCCAAGTCTCGTTGGCATCCCAAAAAGGCCCAATGCTGGCGACAAGAGTGTCTTTCTCGGTATCGCTGGCAAGGGGCATAAGCAGCCCAACGCCCAGATCGAAGCCATCCAAAATGACGTAGATCAGGATCGAGGCCCCCATAAGGGCCGCAAAGGCCCAAGGCAGCCATATGTTCGGATCGCCGAAAGTTTCCATGGATTATCCCCCCGGTTGCAGAAGTTGAAGCTCGGCCTCGCCGCTGCGCGGATAGGTACGACTGCTCAAAGGCGCGCCGGTAGAGGCCTTGCGCGCAAGATGTGTGATCACGCCGATATAGGCCAAAATCAAAGCGCCATAGACGACCAGATATCCAATCAGGGTGCCAAGGACCATTCCGGCAGGCACTTGGCTGACCGCATCCCTTGTCGCCAACACGCCGGTCACCAGCCAAGGTTGCCGCCCTATTTCAGTCGTATACCAGCCCGCCAAAGTGGCAATCCAACCGGAAAAGCTCATCGCCGCCAAGGCGTATAGAAACAGCTTCGGCATGCTCCCCGCGCCGCGTCTGCGCAAAACAACAAGCCCGGCCCAAGACAGCGCTAGCATCGCCATACCGGTGCCGACCATGATCCGGAAACTCCAGAACACAGGTGCGACACGCGGATGCATCGGCGTGCCGTCTTCGGCGACAAAATCATTTAGACCGGGGACAATCCCGTCTGCCTTATGCGTCAAAATCAGGGAGGCACCGTTGGGAATGGCGATCTCGAACCGGTTTGTGCGAGCTTCTTCGTCAGGGATTGCGAACAGCAGCAGGGGCTTGTTGGGCCCTGCTTCCCAATTGCCTTCCATCGCGGCGACCTTTGCGGGTTGGTATTCAAGCGTGTTCAATCCGTGCATGTCACCCGCCAAAATCTGGATCGGGATCAACGCGGCGGCGCTTATCAGCCCCACGCGCAATGCTGATTTCACGCTTTCCGATTTGTCCCCCCACAGCAGGCGAAGCGCCGAAATACCGGCGATCAAGAAGGCAACAGTCAGACCCGAGGCCAGCAACATATGCACAAAGCGGTAAGGCATCGAAGGGTTGAAGATGATCGCCCACCAATCCGTCGCGAAAACGACGCCGTCGCGCAGCTCGTACCCTTGAGGGGTGTGCATCCAGCTGTTCAGCACAATGATCCAAAACGTCGACATCGTGGTGCCGAAAGCAACAAGGAAAGTGGCCAATGTGTGCAGCCAGCCCGGCACTTTTGAAGCGCCAAACAGCATGATTCCCAGAAAAACGGCCTCTAGAAAAAACGCGGTCATAATCTCGTAGGCCAATAGCGGGCCTGCGACATTGCCCACCTTTTCCATAAAGCCCGGCCAGTTTGTTCCGAATTGAAAGGACATTGTAATGCCCGATACGACACCCATCGCGAACGACAATGCGAACACCTTCACCCAGAACAGATAGGCCTGCATCCATTTCTGATCACGGGTCGCGTTGAAGCGCAATTTGAAGAACAGAAGCGCCCATCCCAACGCTATGGTGATTGTTGGGAACAAAATGTGAAATGAGATATTGGCCCCAAACTGAATGCGCGAAAGTAGTAAAGTGTCCACCTGTGTTCCCTTTCACATGCCCGAACCTGTGCAAAACGCTCTCGGTCGCGGTTCTATAAAGACATAAGGGAGAAACGCCAATTTACACCTAAGGCGTGACAAAATGCGCAGGGGTGGTCGGTTAGCCGTGGATTCAGATGCGCCTTATCTTTTGGCCAGCGCTGCACCGTAATGATCATAATAGAGAGGTTTTGAGCTTCACTGCGTATTGTAGCAAACAGGCAAGATCCCACGGTAACTAAAGCATATCATGCATGCATGAAATTTCAAGCGCGCCGTGCACCAAATGGCACAAGGCCCCATGCCGAAACTGAATAGAATGCGCCCTGCCCTGCCCTTTGGCGGACAGCCAGCGATCAAAGCGATCCGGCGCCAAGCCGCGATCAAGGCCGAGCCCTATGCCGGTGTTGAGGTCAACATTGCAACCGACCTGTTGGGAGAAAGGCAAAAAGAGTAACCCGTGGGTTACCCCTAAAAAGACGGTACCATCGGCGTGTAACCCGTGGGT
>JBLIGH010000281.1:0-4616 GCA_047636855.1 Pseudorhodobacter sp. | reverse complement strand
ACGTGCTGGTGCGGATGCTGCGGATGCGATTGCCGTGGACGGTATCGCCACCTCGATCGACATTCGTGCAGGCAAGCTGGAACAGGCAGAGCGGTCCGAAGGGGTAGAGCTTGGCCTGCGCGTGCTAATTGGGCAGCGTCAGGCTTGCGTCTCTGTTTCTGACACATCTGATGCGACGATTGCCGCTGTTGCAGAACGCGCCGTTGCGATGGCGCGCGAAGCCCCCAACGACCCCTATGCAGGCCTTGCCGATCCATCGCAGCTGATAACGACGTGGGATATGGCCGCGTTGCAGCTTTGCGATGACACCCCCGAGGTGAGTGCGGCAGTGTTGGAAGATGACGCGCGCCGGGCCGAGGCGGCGGCGATGGCCGTCAGTAGCATCACGCAGGTAGAGGCCAGCGCCGGCCAATCGCGCCGTCAGATCCATTTGGCAGCCTCCAACGGTTTTATCGCCGGCTTTGCCCGCTCGTCACGTTCTGTTTCGGCGGTGGCGTTTACCGGTTCGGGCACCGGGATGGAACGGGATTGGGCCGCAGAGGGCCGGATTTTCGCGGCAGATCTGCCGGACGCCTCTGATATTGGCGCGCTAGCCGCCAAGCGGGCGCTGGAACGGATCGGCGCACGCAAACCCAAAACTGGGGCTTTCCCGGTGATTTATGACGAGCGGATCTCGTCCGGGCTGATCGGGCATTTGTTGGGGGCTGTGAATGGCGCGTCGATTGCGCGCGGTTCTAGCTGGCTGCGGGATGCTTTGGGCACGCAGGTCTTGCCCGCTGGCCTTTCGGTGATTGAGGATCCGCACCGCATTCGCACCGGCGGCAGCCGCGCGTTTGACAGTGAAGGCCTGCCCACTGCACGCCGCGCCATTGTTGAAAACGGTATTCTGACCGGCTGGGTGCTGGACCTTGCAACGGCACGCAAATTGAACATGCAAAGCACTGGCAATGCGGCACGCGGCACCTCTGCCCCACCGCAGCCCGGCACCTCGAATATCGACCTGACACCGGGCGATTTCAGCCGTGCCGAGCTGATCGCACAGATGGGTACGGGCTTGCTTGTAACCTCGCTGATCGGGTCTTCGATCAACCCCACAACCGGCGATTATTCGCGCGGGGCCTCTGGTTTCTGGGTCGAGAATGGCGAGATCACTTATGCTGTCAACGAATGCACGATTGCGGGCAATCTGCGCGAAATGTTGATGCGGATCACTGCGGCCAATGACGCGCGCGCGCATATGTCGACCCGCGTGCCATCGCTGCTGGTCGAAGGGTTAACCCTTGCCGGGGAGTGACGCCGCCGATCTGAAACTGCTTTGCGATGCCGCCCGCGACGCTGGTGACATCGCGATGCGATTTTGGCGGCGCGACCCTCAGGTCTGGGACAAGGGCGATGATGCAGGCCCGGTGACAGAGGCCGATCTGGCCGTGAATGAAATGCTCGAAGACCGGCTGCGCAAGGCCCGTCCCGATTATGGTTGGCTGTCCGAGGAAACCCCCGATATCAGCGACCGCCAACACCGCGCCCGCACTTTCATTATCGACCCGATTGACGGCACCCGCGCTTTTATTGCGGGCGAAAATACCTTCTCTCATAGCCTTGCGATTGCCGAGGCGGGCGTTGTGACCGCCGCCGCCGTTTACGTGCCGGCGATCGACAAGATGTATTGTGCCAGCAAAGCGACGATTGCCACGTTGAACGATGTCCCGATTTTCGCCAGCAACCAAGCCGGGATTGCGGGTGGCAGCGTTTTAACCTCGAAGGTCAATATGTTGCCGGAACATTGGCCCGGCGGCGTGCCGGATCTGCGGCGCTCGTTCCGGCCCTCGCTGGCTTACCGGCTGTGCTTGGTCGCAGAAGGGCGCTTCGACAGCATGGTAACCTTTCGCCCGACATGGGAATGGGACATTGCGGCGGGCAGTCTGATTGCAAGCCGCGCGGGCGTCATCGTCAGCGATGGCCAAGGGGCTGCCTTGGTTCTGAACGCCCCTGATCCGCGTACGCCGGGTATTATTGCGGCCTCGGCGGGTCTGCATCAAGCGATGTTGGCGCGCCGTCTCGCGTAATTTCATCACTTATTTAGCGGCAGCTTGCCCCGCCCAAAGCCCGGTCGCAAAGCAGGCTGTCAGCAGATAGCCGCCCGTCGGGGCCTCCCAATCCAGCATCTCGCCGCAGGCAAACACACCCGGCAGGGCGCGCAGCTCTAACCCTTCGGTCAAGGCCGTCCGTGCAACACCCCCCGCGACCGAGATCGCCTCGTCCAGCGGTCTTGGCCCAGCCAAGGGCACCGGCAACGCTTTGAGCATTTGCGCCGGGACCTGCGTCAGATCGCGGCCCCACTCCATCGCAAGCGCCACGGCCACCGGTGACAGACCCAACTTGCGCAGCCGCGCGCCCAGCGTGTCGCCTTTGCGCGCCCTGTCCAACCGGGCTTGAATGGCTGCAATGTCAAGATCGGGCAGCAGGTCCAACGACAGCGCCGCCCCTTGTCGCAGATCGCGGCTGATCGCATAAATACCGCCGCCTTCCAGCCCCCGCGCCGAGACCACAAATTCGCCGCGCTCGCGCCGCCCATCGGGCAGGCAAAGCGCTGCCCCCTTGACCGGGCTGCCGAAATGCCGCGCCATATGCGGCGTCCAATGCACCGAAAACCCCATATTCGCGGGCTGAAATGGGGTGATATTGACGCCTTTTTCAGCCAACCAAGGCACCCAAGCCGCGTCAGACCCCAGCCGCGCCCAACTCGCGCCGCCCAAGGCCAGAATCGTGGTTTTGGGCCGCAACACCTGCCGCCCATCGGGCGTGTCAAAGACCAAACCATCGCCGTCAAACCCGGTCCAACGCCAGCGGGTGCGCAGCTCGACCCCGCTGCTTGCCAAGCGCAAAAGCCAAGCCCGCAGCAAAGGCGAGCCTTTCATCACCACCGGAAACACCCTGCCAGACGAGCCGGTAAACACCTCTTGCCCCAAGCTGCGGCACCAATCTTGCACCTGATCCGGGCCAAAGGCCGTCAGCATGGGCAAAAGCCAACCCGTATCATAGGCCCCGGAAAATGCGGCCAACGGTTGATGCTTGGTGATGTTCAAGCCCGATTTTCCAGCCATCAGAAACTTGCGCGCCGGTGTGGGTTTTGCCTCTAGCACCACCACATGCCGCCCTACCGCTGCCAGCGCCTCTGCCGCCATCAGGCCCGCAGGCCCCGCCCCGATGACAATCGCGTCGATCATGAAGCGGCCAGGCCGGGCAAACCACCCTTAATCTCGATCACACGGTGTGGATACGGAATTTCGACCCCAGCCTCTTTCAGCGCGTTCCAGACGGCGAACAACACCTTGCTGTGGTATTTATTCTTGCCATCATCAATGCCTGCCACCCAATATTCGATCGCAAAATCAATGCCGCTATCGCCAAAACCGCGCAGCTCGCAGTCGGGCGCATCAGGCTTTGTCAGAACGAACGGCAGGGCCGAGACGGCGGTTTCGATCAGCGCGGGAATGGTGTTGATATCGGTGTTATAACTGACCGAGAACGCCGCCTCGTAACGGTTGGCAGAGCCTTGATCGGAATAGTTCACCACCCGTGTCGTGATGAAATGATCATTCGGCACCACGATCCATTTGCCGTCAAAGGTTTCCAGCACACAGGCGCGGGCGGTCATTTTGACAATCGTGCCGGCCTCGCCACCATCAAGTTCGACGTAATCGCCGACGGTGGTTTGACCCTCGATCAACAAAATCACACCCGATACGAAATTCGCCGCAATCTGTTGCAGGCCAAGACCGATGCCCACACCCAACGCACCACCCAGAACGGCAACCGCGGTCAGATCGATGCCCATGATCGACATCAACAACAAGAACGCCGCGCCGAAAATCACAATCTCGGTCGCCTTCACGGCCAATTGCCGGGTGGCGGGGCGCAACACTTCTTGTTTGCCGATGTAATTTGCGCTTTGGCGATTGGACCAACTGCCCAGCCAGAACAGCAGACTGCCCACAATCACACCGCGGATCAGCGACAACACCGAAAAGCGGATATTGCCCAATGCGACCATGGCTTCAGACAGCCGCAGCATGATCGGGTCCAGCATTCCCAACGCGTAAAGGGCAGCACAGGGGATCAAGACATATTTGCCCAAAAGCGCCAGGAAGGAATCCGTCAACACCTCGCGCACGAAAATCCGCACTGCGATGAACAAGAACACCCGCTTGCCGAAGGCAATCACCGCGCCAGAGCCAAACAGCGAGCGGGTAAACTCTTCGCCTGCTGCGGTCAGCGCATAGGCCAGAAGGGGCATCAAAAGCGGTGTCAGGCCAAGCACGAATCGCCGCGCATTGGGCATAATCCCGTCGGCGCCCTCGGCAGGGGTTAGGAACCGTTTCAGAACCGGGTCAAGTTTGCGCGTCGCATAGACGGCCCCGAAAAAAGCAACCGCCAGCAAGCCAAATTGCGACCAAGCCGCCGGGCTGATCAGCCAGCTAAAGGCAATCGCCCAGCCTTGATCGACCCATCCCAAGGCTTTTTGCAGAAATTCTGGCGCATTTTCCATAGCGATACCCTTTAAAACAGTCTTTAACCTGTCTTGCAGAACCCACCCGCAGGACACAAGCAAAACC
>JBLIGH010000280.1:0-4628 GCA_047636855.1 Pseudorhodobacter sp. | reverse complement strand
GACCTGTTGAACCCGACCCTGACGATCGCAGCACCGGTGCGCTGCGACGAGGTCCCGTGGGAGATGATCGGCCTGTCGATGGCCTCGTGGAATGGGATCGCCTCGATTGCCCTTATGGTATTGTGGATATTGGCCGCGAAGGCCCGTTAAAGCCGCGCCCCATCAGGCAAACAACCGCGCATGTTCTTGAATGGCGAAACGGTCCGTCATCCCCGCCACGTAATCCGCCACGATCCTTGCCAGCAGCAATTCACTGTCAGCGGCCGCGACATCGTCATGCCATTTTGCAGGCAACCGCTCTGGTCTTGCCATGAAAAGCGGGAAAAGATCGCAGATCATCGTGGTGACACGTGCACGCTCTTTCATCACCGAGGGCGCGCGATACATGCGGTTAAACAAGAACGACCGGATCACCTTAAGCTCTTGATAAAGCGGTTTGGAAAAGCGGATGACAGTGCCTTCCATCGCCCGGATCTCGGCCACCGATTTGGGTTGAGCGGCTTCCAGTCGCCCCTGCGCCACCGCAATCACATCTTCGACCATGCGGCCAAAAACCCGGCGCAGCGCCTCATGCCTGCGGCGCATCTTTTCAAGGCCGGGATGCAACGCATCGACTTCGGCGAAAGCGGGGCCTGTCACCGGTAATTCCATCAGGTCATTCTCGTCAAACAGGCCAGAGCGCAAACCGTCATGCAAATCATGGTGCGAATAGGCGATATCATCGGCAATCGCCGCGACCTGTGCCTCGGCGCTGGCGAACGTGTTCAGCTCTAGGTCCCATAGCGCATTCGCCTCGACCAAAGCATAGGGCAGGTCCTGGCCCGGCGCGGCGATCACTGGACCATTGTGTTTTGCAATGCCTTCAAGGGCTTCCCAAGATAAGTTCAGACCATCGAAATCGGCATAATGCCGCTCCAGTCGGGTTACGATGCGAATGGCTTGGGCATTGTGATCAAAGCCGCCGTAAGGGGCCATCAGTTCGGCCAAGGCATCTTCGCCGGTATGACCGAACGGCGTGTGGCCCAGATCATGCGCCAGTGCGATAGCCTCGGCCAGATCGGAGTTCAGGCCAAGCACACCCGACACTGTACGGGCGACCTGCGCCACTTCAATCGTATGGGTCAGGCGGGTGCGGTAATAATCGCCCTCATGCTCTAAAAAGACCTGCGTTTTGTGCTTGAGCCTGCGAAACGCCGAGGAATGGATGATCCGGTCGCGGTCGCGTTGAAACGGCGAACGGAAGCTGGACACGCGTTCTTCGTGCAACCGGCCACGCGACTCGTCAGGTTGGCAGGCAAATGGTGCAAGCATGGATCAGGCCTTTTTGCGCCCGGTCTGGGCTATCTGCTTTCCCTATAGGTGATTCCCTCAAAAATAGCACCCTTCGGCATGCGATCTTGTGAGCAAGCCTCGCTGCGCCTATATTGAGGACAGACCAACCCAAAGGTGCCGCCATGACCCTGACGCTTCCCCCCCGTGTGACTGACCGCGCTTTTGCCCGTCTGGCCGAGATTGCCGAGACGACGGGTGAAATCAAAGCCCTGCGTGTGGCAGTCGAGGGCGGAGGATGTTCGGGATTTCAATATGATATCCGACTAGACGAGCCTGCGGCAGATGATGTGATCTTTGAACAAGACGGCATGAAAGTATTGGTCGATTCGGTGTCTTTGCCCTTTTTGTCGAATGCCGTGATCGACTTTTCCGAAGAATTGATCGGCGCGCGGTTTGTCATTGAAAACCCGAACGCCAGCAGTTCTTGCGGCTGCGGTATTTCTTTCTCAATGTGAGCCTGCCTGTGTCTTGCAACGGCGTCGATCTTATCCTTGGCTCTGGTCCAAACGTACTGCAGGCGCGGGACTGGAACCGAGAGGCGTTTGCGCGGATCATCGCGATCAATAACGCTTGGCAAGTGCGACCCGATTGGAGCGATGCAATCTTTCCGTGGGATTTCCCCATTGAAAGGCGGCCTGCGGCAGAGCCCGGCAAACGGCTGATAACGCAAGAAGCGTTTGTGCCCGCTCAAAACATCTTTGGCGGGTTTGTTTATGCGGGTGGCACGATGGCCTTTACGGCTGCCTATTGGGCACTGGCCACGCAGCGCCCGCGCGTTTTAGCGATGATGGGGTGCGACATGCATTACCCAAAAGGCCAGACGCATTTTTACGGCAGCGGCACAGCCGATCCGCTGCGCGACGATATCACCCTGCAATCGCTAGAGGCGAAATCGGCGCGATTGCTGGTGAAAGCGGCCGAACAAGGCTGCGCGATGGTTAATCTGTCGCAAGGGCCGTCGCGCCTCATTTTTCAAAAGGTGCAGCCAAAAGATTTGGACGCAGTGCAGGTCTTGCGCTTTGATCCTGCCTTGGTGGCGCGTGCTGTCGCGCGCGAACAAGAGCTTGATTATTACGTGCCTTCAGGGCGTTACTGGGACGTGGTCGACCGGTTTGATGCCGCAGCCTTGCGCGATTTGGATGCGATGTGGCTTGGGGCGGCGCAAAGCGGGTTGAATGAGGCCAGATAAGCTTGCCCTACCCCCACGCGCGCCTTAGAACCGACCGCAACAAGGGGGCCTTGCGATGAAATTGGCGACATTCAATATCAATGGGATCAAAGCCCGGATCGAGGCCTTGCCGCAATGGCTGGAGGCCGCGAAACCCGATGCGGTAACGCTGCAAGAAATCAAGTCGGTGGATGAAAACTTCCCGCGCGAGATTTTCGAGGATATGGGTTACCGCGTTGAAACGCATGGGCAAAAGGGTTTCAACGGCGTTGCGATTCTGTCGCGCCTACCACTAGAGGATGTGACCCGCGGCCTGCCCGGCGATGACAGTGATGAACAATCGCGCTGGATCGAAGCGACAGTGATTGGCGAGCGTGCCGTACGGTTTTGCGGGCTTTATCTGCCCAATGGCAACCCCACACCGGGGCCGAAATATGACTATAAGCTGGCTTGGATGGAACGGATGGAGGCACGGGTCAAAACCCTGCTGCTGACCGAAGAGCCTTTGGTTTTTGCCGGCGATTACAACGTGATCCCGCAGCCCGAAGATGCCGCAAGGCCCGAAGTTTGGGTGGATGACGCCTTGTTTCTGCCCGCCACCCGCGCGGCCTACCGGCGCATTGTAAATTTGGGTCTGACGGATGCGTTTCGCGCCCAAAACCAGGCTTCTGGGCAATATTCCTTTTGGGATTATCAAGCCGGAGCCTGGCAAAAGAACAATGGCATTCGGATCGACCACTTGCTGCTGTCACCACAGGCCGCTGATCTGCTGCGCGAAGTTAAGATCGACAGCGAAGTCCGTGCGGGTGAAAAGCCGTCGGACCATGTGCCGGTTTGGATTGATCTGGCCGCGTAACCTTGGCGGAGATGGCGGCGGCGTTACCCTAAGCGCTGCCCCGCCGTCACATCGTGATCATAAAGCCAATCGAAGCGTTTGAGCGCCAAACCGGGGGCCAGCGCGCCGCCAATGCGCAGGCCAAGATGGGCTACCTCGCGCAGGGGCGAGCGCAGATGATAGGCGCGGGCATTGGCATTCGCCGCCTCGACGATACGGGCACTTCGCGCGGCACGGGCAAGCTGATAGGCGGCCAATGCGGCCTCGGTATCGGCCTGCGCATCCAGACATTCGGCCAGCACCCAAGCATCTTCCAACGCCATATTTGCACCTTGGGCCAGGAAGGGCAGCGTTGGATGCGCCGCATCGCCCAAGATCGCCGCATTGCTGCTGTGCCAATGCTTTGCAACGGGATGGCGAAACAGGCCCCAAAGCCAAACCTCTTGCACCGCATCAAGCCAGCTTTGAACACGCGGGCCAAAGCCCTCAAAGGCCAAGCGCATCTCTAACGGGTCGTCACGCAGGGACCAGCTTTCCTCGACCCAGCGGCGGCGCTCTTCGACGGCCACAATATTGCGCATTGTGCCGCCGCGCAGCGGATAGCTGACCAAATGACGACCGGGGCCCATATGCACCTCTGCCTCCGCCGCCTGCCCCGGTTCTGCGGGAATGGTCATGCGCCAAGCGATTTGGTTGGTAAAAAAGGGTGCTACGGCACCGTTCAGTGCCTGACGAACTCGCGAATGCAAACCGTCGGCCCCGATCAGCAATGACGGGCTGTGGCTGGCCCCTTGGGCCGTGATCAGGCGCGGCTTTGCCCCCGACAGATCAACACTATCGATCTTTTGCAAAAGCTGGATCGTCACCCCGGCGGATTTAGCACCTTCCAACAGCAATCCGATCAGATCGGCGCGGTGCAAGAAGTGATAGCTTTGATGGGGGCGCAGCTTAGCCATATCGAGCCGCAACACCGGATTACCGCTTGGCCCATCGATCAGATTGACGGCTTTGGCACAAACTGACGCAGCCGCCAAAGCCTCTTCAAGGCCCAAAGCGCGCAGCACCGCCGCCCCGTTCGGGCTAACCTGCAAGCCCGCGCCGATCTCGCGGATCGCGTCGGCCTGTTCCAACACCGTCACCTCGGCGCCGCGCAAAGCCAAAGCGCGGGCGGCGGCAAGGCCCGCGACCCCTGCCCCCAGAATGGTTATATCTTTGCCGCGCAGATGCATATTTCACGCCTTCCAAATGCAGATGCCGGACCTGTACGTAGGCCCGGCATCAAAACTATACAGC
>JBLIGH010000279.1:0-4662 GCA_047636855.1 Pseudorhodobacter sp. | reverse complement strand
GATCCCGGTAATGAAAGAGCGCGGCTACCGTGCTGATTTTGCGGTCAACGTCACCGTGACATCTTCGATCGCTGGCATCGTCATTCCACCCAGCCATAATATGATCATTTTCGCAGTGGCCGCAGGTGGTGGTATTTCCGTCTCGAAGCTGTTTTTGGCGGGGGTCATCCCTGGTATTTTGATGTGTGTTTGTCTGGCGGTTGCAGCCTATATCCTTTCCGTCAAACACAAATACCCGTCAGAGCCTTTCCCCGGTTGGCGCGAGGTTGGTCGCAGCTCGGCTGACGCGATCCCCGGCTTTATCACTGCGGTGATCATCGTGGGTGGCACCTTGTCAGGTGTGTTTACGGTGACAGAGTCCGGCGCATTCGGGGCGATTTACGCGCTGTTACTGACCGTCTTTTACTATCGCAGCCTCAGCTGGCGCGCCTTTGTTCTGGCCGTGACAGGTGCTGTTAAGACCACTGCCATGGTGATGATCTTGATCGCTTTTGCCAGTTCCTTCGCCTATCTGCTTGCGCTTTATCAAGTTCCTGCAAAGCTCAGCAATGCGTTGGTGACCGTTTCCGACAATCCTTACATGATCTTGCTGATGATCAATGTCATCTTGTTGGTTCTTGGGATGATCATGGACATGGCCGCGTTGATCTTGATCTGTACGCCGATCTTTTTGCCCATCGCCAAGGGCATCGGTATGGACCCAACGCAGTTTGGCATCATGATGTTGGTGAACCTTGGTCTTGGGCTTTGTACGCCGCCGGTGGGCACCTGCCTCTTTGTTGGCTGTGCCGTCGGTAGGATAAAGATCGAAGAAGCGCTCAAATCGATCTGGCCTTTCTACATTGCGATCCTTGTGGCCCTGATCTTGGTCACCTATGTGCCGATGGTCTCACTTTGGCTGCCCTCGGTGCTGCAATAAAGCGCATTTTCGGCGGCGATGGTCTTGGCCTCGCCGCCGCTTAACGTTGATTGAACAATACCTTTCACCAAACCCTGCCAGTTCGGGTCTGCAACCAGCGCCCTTGCGTCACGCCTGTGCTCGATGACGGCAACTTGCGGGTTCAGCGTCGGTTACAGAGTTGCCGCGCCTTATCTTTGTGCCGCAGGATGCGACAGGGCCGTAATCACCCCCCGCAGTTCTGCAAGCCCTTTGAGGCGACCGATTGCGGGGTAGCCGGGTTGTCCAGTGTGCCGCTGATCGTCAAGGATATCTTGACCATGATCAGGGCGGAACGGAATCGAATGATCGGGGCGACCGGCGGCGCGGCGCTTGGCCTCTTCGTGCAAGGCGGCGGCGATCAGCGCGACCATATCGGTCCCGCCACCCAGATGTTCGGCCTCATAGAACGACCCGCGAATGTCGTTCGTTTCCCGGTGAACATTGCGCAGATGTAAAAAATGCACCCGGTCCCCCAACCGCGCCATCATTCCCGGCAGGTCATTATCGGGCCGTGCCCCAAGCGAGCCTGAACATAAGGTCACGCCATTCGCAGGCAGATCGACGGCATTTAAAACCGTGCGATACTGGCTTTCGGCGGACATGACGCGGGGCAGGCCCAACAGCGGGAAGGGTGGGTCATCAGGGTGGCAACACAGGCGCAACCCCAGCGATTGGGCAACCGGTGCCACCTCTGCCAGAAAGTCGATCAAATTGGCCCGCAACTGGGCCTCCGAGATATTGTCATATTCCGCAAGATGCTGCCGCACATCGGGCAGCGAGAAGTGATCCGCCGCGCCGGGCAGGCCAAAAACCACATTCCGCGCCAAGGCATCGCGGTCAGCGGTGCTCATCGTGGCAAAACGGGCGGCGGCGGTTTCAACGACATCGGTAGGGTAGCCTTCGTCGGCCCCTGCGCGTTTCAAGATATGAATATCAAAGGCGGCAAAATCGTAGAAATCAAAGCGCATGCAGGTCGCACCATTGGGTAGGCGGTAGGCCAGATCGGTGCGCGTCCAATCAAGGACCGGCATGAAATTGTAACAAATGGTTTGGATGCCCGCTTCGGCCAAATTTGCAAGGCTTTGTTTGTAGTGCAGAATATGAGCTTTCCATTCGCCTTTCTGCTTTTTGATATCTTCGGAAACAGGCAGGCTTTCAACGACATCCCACTTCAACCCAGACAGGGCGCCATCCGTCATATGGGCGATTAACCCTTTTCGCTTCTCGATCTCGTCGAGGGTCCAAATCTGGCCCGGATGCCGATGATGCAACGCCGTGACAACACCCTGAACACCGGCCTGAAGCATGTCATCAATTGAAACGCGATCCTTCGGCCCAAACCATCGCCACGTCTGTTTCATCTTGGTCTCCTCAACCGCAATCCGCTGCGTAACTTTGCGCAAAAAAGTCAAAACAGCATCGGAATTACCATAGCGCAATTTAGGATACTAGTATGGAAGATTTGGGGCCGACGGATAGCGGATTTAGCAAACGCCTGCCGAAGGGATTATGGCTCGAAATAGGACGGATTCATCGAGGAAATCGCTGAAATTGTCGCGTCCAGCCTGGAAAGATGCAGCATACCGGCTTCAACAGCGCCCTGAGCGTCGCCCTTTGTGACCATTTTGGCAATGGCTGCATGATCTTCCAGCAAAAGCGGCATTCTGTCTTCCTTCGACAGGCTCAGCATACACAACCGGTCAACATTGGCCTTTTCCGCCGAAATAATCTCGAAGGCAAAATCAACCTTTGCAATTTCACAAAGCGTTTTGTGAAATTCGTAGTCGAGCGCGCCAAAGCCCTCGTAATTTTTTTCGCTGACAACAATTTGCTGCTTGGCAAGGCTTTCAGCCAATAGGGCTTTTCCGTCTTCAAGACAGGCCATTGCGGCGCGGCGCAGCACCTCGGATTCGACGGCGGCGCGAACGAACCTGGATTTTGTGATTGCCTTCGTGGAAAACCGGCGGACCTCGGTGGCCTTTTGCGGTCGGATCAACAGCAGTTGCAGGTTCTCCAATCGGCTGAACGCGTCCCGGACCGGTTGACGCGACATGCCAAAGCGGGTCGCGATATCCGCCTCGGAAATTTTATCGCCGGGAAGCAGCCTGAGCGAGACTATTTCCTCGTAGAGGGCGTCGAAGATCATCTCCACGCTCGTCCGCCGGTCGCGTGTGTTGTTAACTTGATCCATCTATCCATTCTCCGATTTTGCAGATGAATAGTCAAAACCGCGTGGACATGCCAGTTTAACCATTAATATGCCTGCGGCTGTTATCCGCGTTTTTTCGTCAGGCCCGGCCGGCTTGTGTTTCCGCCTGCCATCGCTGTGGCGCACCCAATGTGGCGGTTCGCAGCACATCCGAAAAAAGCGCCCCCTTTTTGTGACCGGCGATATTCGGGATTGCGCAAAATTATGCTGACCTTCCGGTCCTTGCCGAAAGGTGAGTCTGCGCCGAACATCCGGACTACAGCCATTAAATACTAGTATTCCAGTTTTGGGAAGCACGACGTTTCAAAAGCACAGGTGGCGTTGGCCCCCGCCTTCAGATGCCAAGTTGCAGCGCAATGCGGCCTGCGGCTTTTAATCGGTTATTTCCCGTCTAGTGCCCGGTCAAGGTGGCTATATCCACCATCGACAAACACCCATTGCCCGGTCGTATGCCCGGCGCGCGGCGACAACAAAAACGTGACCTGATCCGCCAGCTCCGCCGGTTTGGTCATGCGGTGCCCCAAAGGGATGCGGTTCGTAATGCGCGCAAGCTGCGTTTCGGGATCTTCAAAGGTCTGGATCCAGCGTTCATAAAGCGGGGTCATGCTTTCGGCCGGGATCACCGCATTGACACGCACGCCGTCAGCGGCAAGGGCCGCGGCCCATTCACGGGTTAGCGCCAGTTGCGCGCCTTTCGCTGCCGCATAGGCAGAGGTATTGCCTTGCCCGGTCAGCGCCGTTTTGGATGAAATATTCACGATGGCGCCGCGAGTGGCCTTCAGATGTGGCACGCAAAGATGCGCCATCGTGTAATAATGCGTCAGGTTGCTTTCGATCGATGCGCGAAAGGCGTCAGGCCCTGCCTCTAGGCCAATACTGTCATTTGCGCCTGCATTATTGACCAGCCCGTCAAGCCTGCCCAAATCGCGCAGCACCAGATCAACCGCCGCTTTGCATTGGGCGTCATCGGTCAGTTCGGTTTTGATAAAGCGGGCTTTCGGGCTACCGGCTTGCAAGCCCGCCATAAGGCCCGCTTCGGGGTCACGCCGCGCCAAAACAATCGGGATAGCCCCCTCAGCTGCAAGTGACGCCGAGATCGCCGCGCCAATTCCCGAAGCCCCACCGGTGATGATGACAACTTTCCCGGCAAGTCCAAGATCCATTGCTTTAACCTTTAAATGTATAGTCAGCCAAAGAGGCGGGCTTCATCTCGATTGAAAACCCCGGCAAAACCGGTGGCATGTAGGCAGCATTCTGGATCTTGCAAGGGTCGAGGAAATGCTCGTGCAGATGATCGACAAATTCGATGACACGGCCTTCGCGTGTACCGGAAATGCACAAATAATCGATCATCGAAAGGTGTTGGACATATTCACAAAGGCCAACGCCGCCGGCATGAGGGCAGACTTTCAGATCATATTTGGCGGCCATCAACATGACGGCCAAAATCTCGTTCACCCCGCCCAAACGGCAACTGTCAATCTGGACCACGTCAATCGCACCGCGCATGATG
>JBLIGH010000278.1:0-4685 GCA_047636855.1 Pseudorhodobacter sp. | reverse complement strand
TTTGAGGCAGGATTAGACCATCCAGGAAGGCTCGGCGCAAGACTTGGTAGCGCGGGCTGACGTCTCGCGTTGCTTGTGTGGGCCATCTGCCGGGGGCACGCGCGGTGCTTTTGCGGTGCACCGCGCTGATCTTAGCGCTGAAACGTGTCAGCGAACCTGCTGTGCCATCCGTCAGGTTTCCGCGTCGCGCTTGGCCATCATCGCCTGAAACGCGGGCCGAGACTGGCAGCGCAACAACCAAGCGATGGTGGCAGGATGCGCCGCCATCAAGGCCTTATGCGGTTGCGTATAACGCAGGCATTCTGCCACCATGATATCGGCGACCGTAAAGCGGCCCCCCATCAGATGCTGCTGACCGCTTAGTAATGTTTCCAGCCGGGCCAAGGGGCGGGCCAGCTTTTCCGCAGCGGTCGCAATTTTGGCGGCGCCTTCGGGCGTGTCTTGTAGCCCATCAACATAGGTATACAGGATATCAATGCCGGGCAAATCAAGCGAGATGCCACCAAACAGCGCCCATTGTTCGCAAAGCGCCTGCTCGACCGCATCGCGCGGGCCAAGATTACCGCCGTATTGCCGTGCGATGTAGCCTGCGATGGCCAAGGATTCCGTCAAAACAAGCCCGTCATCAACCATCACCGGAATCGCCGATTGCGGGTTGATGGCCAGAAATTCGGGGGACATCGTGTTGAGTGGCGCGTCAAGGGCTGCCGGCGCTGTCAGCCGGTAGCTTTGGATCACCGGGATGTGGCTAAAGCCCATCCCAATCTCGCCCAACACCCAAAGCGGGCGGGTGGCCCGGGATCTGTAGACGCCGTATATGGTTAGCACGGGGTTCTCCTGCAAATTGATCATCGCCGAATCCTACCCATTGGCCTTAGGGTTGCAAGCGGATTTAATCCAAGCCAGATTTTGCGCAAGGACGGTTGGGCTGCTGGCATTGCCCGACCGGATGCGCTAATTTGAGGGCAACTGATGGTGAAAAAGGACGGCGCCTTGATGCGATATCTGGCTTTGGCTTTGACGATGCTAGTTCCGGGGGGGGCAGCGCTGGCGCATCCTCATATTTTCATCGAAACCGGGCTGGAAGTGATTTTCAATGACCAAGGGCAGGCCACAGCCGTGCGTGTCACGTGGCAATATGATGAGTTTTATTCGCTTGTCATCATCGAAGATCGCGGTCTGGACCCTGATTTCGACGGCGTGCTGTCCGAAGACGAAGCCCAGTCGCTTTCCGGTTTTGATATGGCTTGGGACGCTGACTACGACGGCGATCTTTATGTGCTCAATCAAGGAACGTCTGTGGCGCTTGGCCGACCCGAGGCGACAACCGCCAGCTATACCGAAGGGCGCATCACCTCGACGCATTTGCGCCAGCTTGCACAGCCGCAACAGGCCGGGGACGACGCTTTGCTGTTTCAAGCCTATGACACAAGCTATTACACCGCTTACACAATTCCAAACCAACCGATCTTGACCAATGCGCCGACTGATTGCGTGGCCCAAGTGTTCGAACCTGATGTCGCTGCCGCAGATGCCGCCCTGCAAGAGGCCTTGAACGAATACAACGGCGGCGATCTGGACGAGATTTCATTTCCCGCGGTGGGCGCCGCTTATGCCGACGAGGTCCGTGTGATATGCCCCGAAAGTTAATGTTCCTGGGCTTGGCCCTGGCCGCGTGCGTTCTGGCGCTTTGGGCCATGGGGGCGATGGACGGTCTGGCCCGTTGGATGGTCGAGGCGCAGCGCCAGTCTCAAAACGCCATTGCAGGCGCGCTGCGCAGGTTGCGCGGTGGCGAGCCGGGGGCGCTGATGGCCCTGATCGGGCTCGCCTTTGCGTACGGCGTGTTTCACGCGGCGGGGCCGGGCCATGGAAAAGTGCTGATCGGCGGTTACGGCTTGGCGCGGCGCGTGCGTTTATGGCCTTTGATCAGCATCGCCGTGGCGTCGAGCCTTGCGCAGGCCACAAGTGCTGTGGCTCTGGTCTATGCCGGTGTGTTGGTGCTGAACCTGACGCGGGAAGCGATGGTTGGGCTGGCCGAGGATGTTTTTGCCCCGATCAGCTATGCGGCCATCGGCTTGATTGGCCTTTGGTTGGCCTTGCGCGGGGCTCGCGGGTTGCGGCGCGCTTGGGCCGTGGTTCCGCACCATGATCATCACGACACGGCTTGCGGTGAATGCGGTCATTCGCATGGCCCCAGCATGGTCCAGATCGAGGCGGTTTCGGGTTGGCGCGATGCCGCTGTTTTGATCGGCGGTGTTGCGTTAAGGCCCTGTACGGGCGCCCTTTTCTTGCTAATCTTGTGTTGGCGCATGGGGATTGATGCGGTGGGGATTGCCGGTGCCTATGCCATGGGCCTTGGTACCGCCAGCATCACTGTCGCGGTTGCGGTTTTATCGGTTTGGGCGCGCGAAGGTGCGATCGAGATGCTGTCGCAAGGGCGACTGGCGCGCGCACTGCCTTTGGTGGAACTGGGTGCGGGCTTGGCGATCTGTTTGCTTTCGCTGCAGATGTTGCGCACCGCACTTTGAACGCCAAAGCACAATGCACGCCTCTTGCCGTGTCACGCCACGCGGCGTAAGCCAATCGGCATGAAGTCATCGCCCGCTCTTTCCAAAATCGGCCATGCGCGCGCCCTGCTGGTGTTGGGGCTGCCCCTGATTGGCAGCCATCTGGCGCAGATGCTGCTGCATGTTACCGATACGGTCATGCTGGGCTGGTACGGCGTGGTCGAGCTTGCTTCGGTCGTGCTTGGGGCATCAGCTTTTTTCATCGTTTTCATCCTTGGTTCGGGCTTTGGTCAGGCCGTTATGCCGATGGTGGCGCAAGCGTTGGGGCGCGGCGACGAAGCGCAGGTGCGGCGCGATACAAGGATGGGGTTGTGGCTTTCCATTGCCTTTGGCCTGCTGTGCTATCCGATTTTTTGGTGGTCGGGGTCTTTGCTGCTGGCCCTGGGGCAACAGCCCGATGTGACCGTTTTGACGCAAGAGTATTTGCGCATCGCGGGTTTGGGGATGATTCCGGCGCTGCTGGTGATGTCGCTGAAAAGTTACCTCGCCGCGCTCGAGCGGACCTCGGTCGTGCTTTGGATCACCTTGGCTGCGGTCTTTTTGAATGCGGGCGTCAATTATGTGTTGATTTTCGGCAATTGGGGCGCGCCAGAACTGGGCGTGCAGGGGGCTGCGATCGCCTCGGTTGGCACGCAGGCGCTGACATTTCTGGCACTGGCGCTTTACGCTCATTTTCTGCCCGAGCTTGCACGATTCAACCTTTTTCAACGGTTTTGGCGGCCCGATTGGCAAGCCATGTCGCAGGTGTTTCGCTTGGGCTGGCCCATTGGCCTGACCGGCCTTGCCGAGGGTGGGATGTTTCAGGCCTCGGTGGTGATGATGGGCTGGATTGGCACGATAGAGCTGGCAGCGCATGGTATTGCGTTGGAGGTGACGGCGCTGGCTTTCATGGTGCATTTGGGGCTGTCAAATGCGGCGACGGTGCGGGTGGCGCGGGCACACGGGCGCGAAGATGCGCAAAGCCTGCGGGACGGCGCCAAGGTGGCATTGTTGCTGTCGCTGGGTTTCGGGGTCAGCATGGTCGTGATGCTTTTGACGCTGTCAAAGCCGATTGTGGCCTTGTTTTTGGACGAAGCGAACGCGGATACGGCCGCGATCATCCTCTTTGGATCTGTGCTTTTGTCGGTTTCGGCCTTGTTCCAGCTGGTTGATGCCGCACAGGTCATGGCGCTGGGGTTTTTGCGCGGGATCCATGATACCCGCGTGCCGATGTGGATCGCGGCGCTTAGCTATTGGGTGATTGGCATTCCGGTCAGCTATGTGTTGGCCTTCCCTTTGGGATTTGGCGGGCCGGGCCTTTGGTTTGGCCTGACTGTTGGTCTGTCAGTTGCCGCGGTCTTGTTGATGCTGCGCTTCTGGATGCGTGCACCAAGATCTTGATTTCAGGTACTTTCCCAGCCTTCAACGATCACTGTATCTGCGGTTGACGCCGGGTCTCGCAAGGCTTTGGCGGCCTGATATTCCGGGCTGGCATAGCAGGCTTGCGCGGCCTCAAGGCTTGGAAATTCCAAAACAACTGTGCGGGCGCGGCTTTGGCCCTCGACTTGGTCTTGCGGCCCGCCCCTGACCAAAAACCGGGCACCGTATTTCGCGAAGGGTAAGGCGTTCGCCGCGCGGTAAGCCTCGTAAGCCGCAGGATCGGTCACATCGACATGGGCAATCCAATATCCCTTTTTCATGCGCTTATCCCTTGTTTTGAAACAGTTTCGAAAGCCGTGCCGTCTCAACCTCTGTGCCGTAAGGCGCATTGATCACGAACATACCAGAGCCCATCATGCGGTGGCCTTCGCGCACTGCGGGGAAGCGAACCTCGTGGCGCAGCGCGTCTGGGAATTTTTGGCTCAACTCCGACAGCATCGGGCCATGGGTTCCAGAGGTCAGGATCGGATACCAAAGCGCAAAAATGCCGACATTCCATTTGCGCGCAACAGCTTCTAACGCCTTGGGAATGGCCTCATAATCGGCTTTCACCTCATAGGAAGGGTCTAGCAGCATCAAGCCACGGCGCGGGGTGGGCGGGGCGATGGACAATGCCATTTTTAACCCGTCTTCTTGCCGGATATGGGCATCCCACTGCGTCAGATGCTCTGCCAGTATCGCGTTTTCACCGGGATGCAG
>JBLIGH010000277.1:0-4715 GCA_047636855.1 Pseudorhodobacter sp. | reverse complement strand
TTGCAATTCTTCTGGGTGGCTTTGAGGCCTCCAGCGGTTTGATCCAGCGCCGCATGGACCTGCCCGATGCCACGATCTTGGTTTTCGAAGGGCTCGTCTTCATCATCATCTTGCTCAGTGAGGCGCTCTATGGTCGCCTGCGCATCTTCATCGCATCATTCTGGGAGGCCCACTGATGGAGTCCGTTGATATCGGCCTTTGGGGTGTGCCACTGGCCATCCTTGGCGGCGCGATCCGCGTCTCGACCCCTTTTATCTTTGTCTCGCTGGGGGAATGCCTGACAGAACGATCCGGGCGGATCAATTTGGGTCTTGAAGGCACCTTGGTCTTTGGCGCGATGAGTGGTTATGCCATCGCATACGAGACCGGAAACCCCTTTATCGGCGTGCTGGCCGCCGCCCTTGCGGGCGCTTGTTTCGGATTTCTGCACGGCTGGATATGCAAATTCAAAGGCGTCAATGACATCGCCGTCGGCATTGCGATGATGCTGTTTGGCATGGGGCTCGCCTTCTTTTTCGGCAAGCCCTACATCCAGCCGCAAGCGCCGGACTTGCCCGCCATTGGGTTTGGCTGGTGGTCAAGCATCCCCCAAGTGCAAGCCGCCTTGCAGGTGAATGTATTGTTCATCGCTGGCGCTTTCCTATCGGTTGCGATGGCGTGGATGTTCAAATCCACTCGCATCGGCCTGATCGTGCGTGTCGTCGGCGACAGCACCGATGCCGCGCGTGCCATCGGTCTAAGCCCCGATTGGGTCCGTCTTCTTGCAACGGGCGCAGGTGGCGCTTTGGCAGGCATCGGCGGCGCTTATCTATCGCTCTATTATCCCGGCAGCTGGACCGAGGGCGTGTCCTCGGGGCAAGGCCTGATGGCGATTGCCTTGGTGATCTTCGCGCGCTGGAACCCGATCAAATGTTTCTGGGCCGCATTGCTGTTTGGCGGGGCCGGCGCTCTTGGTCCTGCACTGCAATCGGTCGGCGTGTCAGAGGGGTATTACCTGTTCTTCGCCGCGCCTTACGTGCTGACGTTGGGGCTGTTGATCCTTACCAGCTCGCCCGACCGCGCGATGCAGGGTGCACCGCTTGAACTAAGCTTAACGAAATGAAGGGACGTGCGACATGAATGGACTTGGTGGGCTGAATAAATCAGACAATGGGGTGGTCATCGGCCTTGTGCAGTTACAACTTCCGGTCGTCGAAACCAAAGCCGACCTGACCACGCAAACCGCTCGCGTTGTCTCGCTGGTCGCTAAGGCGCGTCGCAATCTTGGCACCATGGATCTGGTCGTTTTCCCCGAATACATGCTGCATGGATTGTCGATGGACACCAATCCAGAGATCATGTGCACCATGGACGGCCCCGAAGTGACGGCGCTGAAACAAGCCTGCATCGACAATGCGATTTGGGGCTGCTTTTCGATCATGGAACTGAACCCCGGTGGCTATCCTTATAACACCGGTCTGATCATCGACGACCAGGGCGAGGTTCAGCTGTATTATCGCAAGATGCACCCTTGGGTTCCTGTCGAGCCGTGGGAGCCCGGCGACACGGGTATTCCCGTCTGTGTGGGGCCAAAAGGTGCCAAGCTGGGTCTGATCATTTGCCATGATGGTATGTTTCCGGAAATGGCCCATGAGGCTGCCTATAAGGGTGCCGAGATTATGATCCGCACCGCAGGCTATACCGCCCCCATCCGCGAGGCATGGCGGTTCACCAATCAGTCTAACAGTTTTTGCAACCTGATGGTCACGGCCAATGTCTGCATGTGCGGCTCGGACGGATCATTTGATAGCATGGGCGAAGGGATGATCGTCAATTTTGACGGAACCGTTCTGGCCCACGGTCAAACCGGACGGGCGGACGAAATCATCACCGCCGAAGTGCGTCCCGATCTTGTGCGCGAGGCGCGCCTTGGCTGGGGCGTCGAAAACAACCCCTTTCAGTTTGGTCACCGTGGGTATGTCGCTGTCGCTGGCGGTGCGCAGGACTGTCCCTACACATATATGACCGACCTTGCGTCGGGCGATTATGCCCTACCGTGGGAGGCTGATGTGAAAGTGACCGACGGAACCGGTTTTGGCTTTCCCAAGCCGAGCCGACGTTTTGGCGAAAGGGAGCCGTCCCAATGACGACGATCAACAGCACACCCTATGCGTGGCCGTATAATGGCGACCTGCGGCCCGAAAATACCGCGCTGATGGTAATCGACATGCAGACGGATTTCTGCGGCAAGGGCGGCTATGTGGATCACATGGGCTATGACCTGTCACTGACGCAAGCGCCGATTGAGCCGATCAAAGCCTTGATGGCCAGCATGCGTGCCAAGGGCTATCACATCATCCATACCCGCGAAGGCCACCGCCCCGATCTGGCAGACCTGCCGGCCAACAAACGCTGGCGTAGTCAACAAATTGGCGCGGGCATTGGCGACGCAGGTCCCTGTGGCAAAATCTTGATCCGTGGCGAGGCGGGCTGGGATATCATCCCAGAGCTTTACCCGACCAAAGGCGAGGTGATTATCGACAAGCCCGGCAAAGGCAGCTTTTGCGCGACCGACCTTGAACTGATCCTGCGCACCAAGGGGATCGAGAACCTGATCCTGACAGGCATCACCACCGATGTCTGCGTTTCAACCACCATGCGCGAGGCCAATGACCGTGGATTTGAATGCGTGATCGTTGAGGATTGTTGCGGTGCAACTGACCCGAACAACCACGCGGCCGCGATCAATATGGTTTCCATGCAGGGCGGCGTTTTTGGTGCCGTGAGTGACAGCCAAAGCCTAATTTCCGAGCTGCCCGCATGATCGATCGCTACCAAACGGATGCGGGAGCTATCAGCGTCGAAGCAGTGAATATGACCATGCGATTTGGGGATTTCACGGCACTTGATCAGGTCTCGATCAACATCCCAGCAGGGTCGTTTCACGCGTTGTTGGGGGAAAACGGTGCTGGAAAATCCACCTTGGTGAAATGCATCATGGGCTTTTATCGCGCGACCGAAGGCGAACTTCTGGTTGCCGGCCAAGAGGCCCGTTTGAGCGACCCGAAAATGGCGCAGATTCGCAAACTTGGTATGGTGTATCAGCACTTCACGCTGGTGCCTTCATTGACTGCCGCCGAAAACTTGGTGATCAGCAGGGCCGACATCCCTGCTGTGATCGATTGGCGCCGTGAACGCCGCAGACTGGATGCCTTCATGGCTGATATGCCGTTCTCGGTCCCGTTAGATCAGCCGGTCAGTCGTCTCGCAGCGGGCGAAAAGCAAAAGCTCGAAATCCTCAAACAGCTGTATCTGGGCAATCGTTTTTTGATCTTGGACGAACCAACCTCGGTGCTGACCCCAGCCGAGGCGAACGAGGTGTTAAGCCATGTGCGCGCCTTGACGGACGCCGGTGAGATCACCGTTCTGATGATCACTCATAAATTTCGCGAAGTAACCGCCTTCGCCGATAACGTCTCGATCCTGCGGCGCGGGAAATATGTCGGCGGCGGTAAAGTGGCATCCATGAGCATCAAAGACATGAGCCATGCCATGATGGGCGAAGCGCCAACCGTCAATGAGCGGGTGCGCAAACAGACCAAGCAAACGCCGGTGATGACATTGCGCGGGGTCAAAGCGCAGGATCGCACCGGCCTGAAAACCATTGCAATCGACGACGTGACGCTGAACACAGGCGAGGTTCTGGGCATCGCGGGGGTCTCGGGCAATGGCCAGATGGAACTGATGGAGATTCTGACCGGACAGCGCCATATGGAGAGCGGTGAAATCGCGGTCAATGGCACGCCTTACGGGGCGACCCGCGCCGAGGCCCGCGCTCATGCGTTCCGCTACCTGCCGGAAGAACCCCTTCGCAACGCCTGCGCGCCAAAGATGAGCGTCGCCGAAAACCTTGCCTTTCGCATGTTTGACGCAGGCAAGGACGGCAAAGCTGCGTTTTGGAAAGATGGCAAGGCTATCGCAAAGAACGCAATCGACCTGATCAAAACCTTCAATGTGAAAACCACATCGCCTGCAGCGCCGATCGCGGCGCTTTCCGGTGGCAATGTGCAGCGTGCGGTCTTAGCCCGCGAATTGACCGGTGAGGTCAATGCCTTGATCGTGTCAAACCCCTGCTTCGGTTTGGACTTTGCAGCCGTTTCCGCCATTCGTGATCGTCTGATTGAGGCGCGCAACAATGGCACAGCGATCTTATTGATCAGCGAAGACCTTGATGAAATTATGGAACTATCCGACCGCATTTTAGTGATGTCCGAAGGCCGGATCGCTTTTGAAACGCCGATCGAATCTGCAGATGTCACCGAGATCGGCCAGCACATGGCAGGACACGGCTGATGAAGATGATTACCGCAGACCCTTTCGATTTCGCGCTGCACCCCGAAAGGGCCGCGTTGATCGTCATCGACATGCAACGCGATTTTATTGAACCGGGTGGTTTTGGGGCCAGCCTGGGCAATGATGTCAGCCTGCTTCAGGCGATTGTCCCCACGGTCGCACGGCTGCTCGACGGCTTTCGTAACGCAGGCTTGCCGATTATCCACACACGCGAATGCCACAAGCCCGACTTGTCGGATTGTCCGCCTGCAAAGCGCCTGCGTGGCGCGCCAGCGCTGCGCATCGGCGATCCTGGTCCTATGGGGCGCGTGCTGATTGCTGGCGAGCCAGGGGCTGATATCGTGCCCAGCCTTGCCCCCTTGCTCGGCGAAGTCGTTATCGAC
>JBLIGH010000276.1:0-4727 GCA_047636855.1 Pseudorhodobacter sp. | reverse complement strand
AGTCTTGCACTTGTCTGACGGCATTTGTCATGTTGGGGGGATCACTGCCCGACGGGGGCAATGCGCCGCCCGCCTTTGGCGATCCCCGCCGCGATGCGGGATTCGACAGAGTTTCCGTCAAGGGATTGCAAAAATCCGTTGAATTCCGGGGCGTTGCGCGTGGCCATACGACCCGCTTCGATGGATAGATCTACCTCGCCTGGTTTCAGGCGCAGACGGGTGGGAACCTTGTTCACGGCTTTGCGCATTTCGGCACCGACGCCTTCAAACCCCGCCCGCCCGACAAAAAGCTTCACATCGGCGCAATCCCAGGCACCGCTTTTGCCGCGCAACCGGCGCACTTCGGCGGCAGATAAGGCGCAGCGCCACTCGATCAGGTCGTCTTGCCATTGCTTCATCTCGCCGCGCATCGCGTCATAACCGGACCGGGTTGCCGCCAAGATAGAGCTGTTGGCGATGGATTGTGCCAGTGCAAAGGCGCTGGGGCCTTTGATATTCTGGGCCCAGCCGTATTCGGTTTGCACACCGGCATCGGCCACCAGGAACAACAGGCGCTTCAGGCGAACGGCCTCTTGCGGGGTCATCGGGGCATAGGCGGCACTGGCACGGGCGCGTTCCACGGCCAGACCTGTAGTGCCGAAATTATCGGTGATGCCACCATCCAGCAGCTTGACGAATTTCACCTGCTCGGGGTTGGCATAGCTTTCCAACGCCTGAGCATGGGCGCGCATTGCGGCTGTTGCTTCGGGGTTGAAGCGGGCAGCGGTCAGCCAATCGGGTTCGGTATAATCGCACTTGCCTTGATGCGCCTGCAGCACAACCGGCGCAAAAACCAACGGGAAGGCGGCAGAGGCGGAAACCGCCTCGGCAATCGGGAAAGAAGAAAGGTCAGAGCAGAGCGCATCGAAGGTTTCTGGCGAAAACAGGAACGGCGTGGAATTGGCCATATCGGTGGCATTGATCCAGGTCTTGATTTTACTGCGGCGGCGCAGATCACCGAAGGTGGCACCCTTGAACAGCACCTCGTCGATATAGCGGGCAAAAGTTGCGCGGCCATTGGCGCCGCCTGAAATCCCGCGGATCAAGGTGAAAGGGTTCAGCGCAGAATTTGCCATGTATTTTTCGGCATCGGTCAGCAAGTATTTCTCGCGGTAGCCTTTCATTCCGGCAGGCCCCCAAAGGCCAAGCTGTGCGGCGGTAACGGACCCACCCGAGACGCCCGAGACCAGCCGGACATGGCCCAGCAACCCGTTCGGGTTTTGCGGCGTAACGCCTGCGGCCTGCAACTCCTGGATCATGCCATAGGCAAAGGCAGAGGCCCGCATGCCGCCGCCCGAAAAGGCAAGGCCGACGTAAATCTCGCCATCCCCGATCGTCGCCCCCGAGATATCGACCAGCGGCTTATTTGCGGCAGCGGTCAGCGGCGCGTTCAGCGGTTTATTCCACGCCGCACAACCAGCCAGCAGAAACATCAGGGCGAAAAGGGCAATGCGCATTGGAATCAATTTGGCCTTTGGCTAAAATTATTAACCAAGCTTAGGCCAGTCTACTTTTAGCTCAAACCCTTTTTCGACGGCAGGTAACGAGAGTTTTGCACCATGGCGTGCGGCAATCGCACGAACCAAAGCCAAGCCAAGCCCATGGCCGGGGCGATCACGGTCGCGGTCCGCGCGGGTAAATCGATCAAAAGGGTCGGCGCGCAGGTTGTCGGGAAGGCCGGGGCCGGTATCGCGCACTGACATGGTAATCGTCTGGTCGTTGCCGGTGACTGCAAGGTGCAGGCGGTCACCAGACGCGCAATATTTGATCGCATTGTCCAGCAGATTGGCCAGCATTTGCCCGATCAAGGTGCGGTCACCCAGAACCATCAGGCCAGAAGCCAGGGAATGGCTGGCGCATAGACCTTTGTCTTCGGCGAGCGGCTCGTACAGATCCCAAACCTCGCCCGCGATTTCTGACAGATCAACCGGGACCAGCCCGCCACCATGGCCCTGATCGGCCTCGGCGCGGCTGATATCGAGCAAGGCGTCGAAAACCCGGACCGTCTGGCGGATCTCGGCGCGCAGGTCGTCGATTTGTTCCTCTTGCCCTTGCAGGGCGGATAGTTTTTGGCTGATGCGATTCAGGGGCGTGCGCAATTCATGTGCGATACTGTCAGACAGGCGATGCGTGGCCCGGTTGAGTGCTTCGATCCGGTCAAGCATGGCGTGGACATGGGTTTCCAACAGGCCAAACTCATCGGCTGCGCGGGGGCCGGGCAGGCGGGCATCCAGTGCCCCATCCGCCACCCGGTCGGCCAAAGCATTGATCCGGGTGATGCGCCCCATGGTCCGGCGCGCAGCAAACCAGCCGACAGCCGCCCCCGAGGCCAACATCGCCAGCGTCAGCAACCCAATCCCGCGCCGCAACGCGGCCAAAGCGCTATCCACCGGGGCCAGGGACCGGGCCACCAACAACGGGAACCCCCCCGGCAAGACGCGGGCAACACCGAGCCAACGCGTGCTGTCTTGCTGAAATATCTGAGTTTTCTCTGCAAAAAATCCTTCGCCTAGCACTGGAAGCCCATTTGGCCAGTTTGCTTGCGTTCCAGCAAGAAGCGTCCCGCTTCGGTCTTGCAGCAGCAGCAACTCGCCCTGCGTCGCGGCGGCTGCGCGGTATTCGATGGCCTGACGCAGGGCGATGATCCGGCGTTGATCATAAAGGGCTGCGAACCCGTCCAGATCAGCGGCCAGCAAAGCGGTCTGCGCCTGCATCATTTGCCCTGCGACCAGTCGATATTGCAACCCCATGCCGATTAACGACAGCAGCGTCACCGCCAAAGCCACCACAGCCGCCAGCCGCAACGTCGCGCGCGGCAAAATCCGGGCGGGCTTTGGCGTCATGCATCGGCCTCGTCGGTTTGAGGGCTTATCTGACTGTTGGGCAGGGGGGCGAAGACATAGCCTTTTCCACGGGCAGTTTGGATAATGGCACGCCCGGCGGCCTCTTCCAATTTGCGGCGCAGGCGGCCGACATGCACGTCGACCACATTGGTGCCGGGGTCAAAATGCAGGTTCCAGACCTGCTCTAGCAATTGCATCCGGGTCACGACCTGCCCTGCATTATGCGCAAAAAAGGTGATGAGGGTAAATTCACGCGGGCTTACGGCAACATGGGTGCGGGCGATATGCACGGTGCGGGCCTTCAGCCGGATTTCCAGATCACCAAACGCCAGCAGATCATTATCGAGCACCTGCATCGTCGCGCGGCGCAAAAGCGCGCGCAGGCGGGCGCGTAGCTCGTCTGGCTCAAACGGTTTGGCAAGGTAATCATCGGCGCCCTTCTCCAATCCCTCGACGCGGTTTGCCGCGCGGCCCAAGGCCGAAAGCACCAGCACCAAAGCCGTAGAGCCTGCGGCCCGGATCTGTGCGATGGCCGCAACCCCATCACCGCCCGGCAGCATTCGGTCAAAGACGATCACAGCGTAAGGGCCCGCCGCCTCTGCCACGCCACTTTGCAGCGTGGTGCGGATCACGGGTATGCAGCCCAGTTCGGTGACGATGCTGCCGACGGCATCGGCGGTTTGTGGGTCGTCCTCGACGACTAAAATGCGTGTTTTCTCTATCATTTCCCCAAAACTCCTCCTCGTTCAGATCAGATCAGATCAGAACACTAGAACGGTTGGGTCAAGTATATTCGCACCACCGATGATGCGCGGGCGATCGCCCTTGTCCCATGGGTCCAAGATGACATGCAGCGTGGACCCACCTGCATGTTGCAGCAAAATCAGAGCGGGGGCGGTGATCTCGACGCGGCGCAATGCGTCCATATCCATCGTCTGACCGTTCAGGGCCAAAATACGGTCGCCCCTGATAATGCCTGCAAAAAGCGCGGGGCTGTTTTCCGTCACCCCTTCAATGCGCGCGCCATCGCCAAGGTGCAGGCCAAGCGCCGCCAATCGATAGGATTTGGTTCGGTGTAGATCGGCGCTGCCCATCCCGCGCGATGCCAAAATGCCAATTTCGCTTTGCGTCAGGGTCAAAGGAAGTGTGATTTCTTGCCCGGCGCGCAGCAGGCCCAAGGGGATTTCGCCAGCAGGCAAGGCCGCATCAATGGCAAAAGCCAGATCGCCGGCGTTGATCAGCACCACGTCACCCGCTGTCAAAATGATATCGCCAGCTTGCAACCCGGCCTTTTCTGCCAATTCCCCCGGCAAAACCCGGTCAATCAAAACACCCTTCGCGTCCAGGCCCAAAGCGCTGGCAATCTCGCGGCTGACGGGGCGCAATTGTAGCCCTAGCTTGGGCACCGGCAGCAGGGTTTCGGCGATCAGGCCCGCGACAATGCGCGACAGATCATCGGCCGTAATCGCATAGGCGATGCCGATATAATGGCGCGATCCGTCGGCGATACGGCTGTTCATGCCGATCAAACGGCCCTGCCCATCCACCAAAGGCCCGCCGGAAGAGCCGGGATTGACCGCTGCGTCATGTTGCAAGAAACGGATTGGAACAGCGGCCTCCACCTGCCGCGCTTGGGCTGAAACCCTGCCGCGCGTCACGGTGAAATCTGCCCCCAAGGGGGCGCCGATGGCCCAGACCTCGGCGCCTAAGGCGGGGGCAGGGCCGGGCTGCAACCCCTTGCGGTTGCTGGAAATTGCGATCACCGCGACATCACGTTGAAGGTCGCGCCCGATCACTTGCCCCAGTTGCACGAAGCCTTGCGCATCGATCAGCCGGACCTGTTGT
>JBLIGH010000275.1:0-4782 GCA_047636855.1 Pseudorhodobacter sp. | reverse complement strand
GAGCGGACAATCGGGTCAATCTTCCACTTGTGGTTATGGACCCGGGTTGCGATATCGACCATGTACATTCCTCCTTGACGGAGTGCCGTTAAATCAAGCCGAAAGCAGCTTGTCCAGCTTGGCTAACCCGCCACAAGGCTGTAAAGGAGGCTTAATACGATGGAAAGGTCAGGAATATGGGCGCGAAAGTCTTCATAGACGGTGAAGTTGGCACGACGGGTTTGCAGATCCGCGAGCGACTGCTAAACCGCGCTGACATCACGCTGATTTCCCTGCCCGAAAACCTGCGCAAGGATAAGGCGGCACGGGCTGCAGCCTTTGCCGAGGCCGATGTCGCGATTTTGTGCCTGCCCGATGACGCCGCACGCGAAGCCGCTGCCATGTGCGCAGGTCTGCCCGTCAAATTGATCGACGCCAGCACCGCGCACCGGATTGACCCCGACTGGGTCTTTGGTTTTCCCGAACTGGCACAAGGTCAGCGCGCAGCAATTGCGGGGTCGGCGCGCGTCTCCAACCCCGGCTGCTATTCGACCTGTGCAATCGCGCTGCTGCACCCGTTGGTGCAGGCAGGGTTGGTTGCCCGCGATGCGGCTTTGTCCATTTTCGGCGTCTCCAGCTATAGCGGTGGCGGCAAGTCGATGATCGCTGAATTTGACAAGGGCGAGACGCAAGGCTTTTTCCTATACGCCACCACGCAGGCGCATAAGCATCTGCCAGAGATCGTGAAATATGCGGGTCTTGCGGCGTCGCCGATCATGGTGCCTTCGGTCGGGCAATTCGCGCAAGGCATGATCGTGCAAATTCCGTTGCATGTGAAACCGGGCGCCATGGCCGCTGTTCATGCAGCCTTGCAGGCGCATTACGCGGGCAGCAGCTTTGTGTCGGTGCGCCCATTGGATCAGCTACAAACGCGCGAAAATCCGCAGCAGTTCAATGACAGCAACAATCTGGAACTGTCGGTGCTGGGCGACGATGCATCAGGCCGGATCGTGGTGTCGGCGATCCTTGATAATCTGGGCAAAGGGGCCTCTGGGGCTGCGGTGCAGAACCTCAATATCATGCTAGGTTTGCCGGAAGAGGCTGGGCTTTAACGCGATCCCTTCAGCGTTTCCGCAAAGAACGCTTTAAGGGCTGTCCAAGCGCGCACGTCGGCTTTGGCATCAAACGCAATGCCAGTTTAGGGCGAATTGGCCTGCGGCATCGTGAAGGCGTGGCCCGCATGGCCAAAGTCTAACACCTGCCAGTCGGTACAGGTTGCCTTCAGCTCTTCCGCCAGCCCCAAAGGGCAGGGGCGCGCGCCAAAGGGTCGGCCCAACCATGCAAGATCAAGATTGAGGCCTGCATTTTTGGCCGTGCCTCGGATGGCACATCGTAGACCCCGTGAACAGAGACGGCCGCACGGGTATCGACCCTCGATCGCGCCAGACCCAGCGCCGCCTGACCGCCAAAACAATAGCCCATCACGCCGATTTGCGTCTCGTCGACCTCTGGCCACGCCTTTAGCGCCGTCAAAGCACTTTGCATCCGGGCCAAAAGCTTGGGCCTGTCCCTGTTCAAACACCCATCATGGCAGAGAGCTTGGCGTTATCTGCCGCGCGCCGCCCATCACCGTAATAATCGAGCGCCAGAACACCATAGCCTTCTAGCGCCAGTCGCACCGCTTGGGTTTTCTCAAACTCGGCCAGCCCGCCAAAGGCATGGGCGATCAAAAATGCCCGGGCGTGGGGTTGCGTGCTCATCGTCCCACACGCGCCAGCCGATGCAGGCCATCTCGCCATCGAAATAGCGATGTTCAGCCTGCCGGATTATGCCAACGTAACCCCCGCGACTTTCATTTTTGCAACCATCGCGGCAAGGGATCCGTCCAGATCAATCGCACGGCAAAGGTCCATTTCAACCGTCACCGTGAAACCCAAACGCACCCCATCCAACGCGGAATAGGCCACGCAGAAATCGGTGGCGAGCCCGACCAATGTCAAATGCGTCACGCCCCGGTCACGTAGATAACCCGCCAAGCCTGTCGCTGTGCTGTGGTCATTTTCAAAAAATGCTGAATAGCTGTCGATGGCACTGCGAAAGCCTTTGCGGATCACCATATCCGCGTCATCTTGGTTCAGTGCGGGATGAAATTCAGCGCCAAAGCCGCTCTGTACGCAATGGGGTGGCCATAAAACCTGTAGGCCGTAGGGCATCTGGGCCATGCTAAAGGCAGTCGCCCCCTCGTGATTGCTGGCAAAAGAGGAGTGATCTGCCGGGTGCCAATCCTGACTGAGGATCACCGCGTGAAATTCCGGCATCAGCGCGTTGATGCCGCTGACAATCTGATCACCGCCGGTCACCGCCAAAGCGCCGCCTGGGCAAAAGTCATTCTGAACATCGATTACGATCAAGGCTTCATGGGCTTCGCGCATCTTTCCCTCCGTCAGGCTTACCCCCCTTGCGTAAAGCGGCCATGACTTTGCGTCAATCGCGCTGGGCTTGCATTTTCAGCGGCAGCACGGCATGAGGCTGCGCATGTATACGATCGCAGCCCTTTATCATTTCACCCGTTTCGCTGACCCTGCTGCAGTGCAAGGTCCGCTGCTGGAGCTTGGACGCGCACATGGCATTCGTGGCTCGCTTTTACTGGCGGGTGAGGGGGTGAATGGCACGATTGCCGGCAGTCGTGAAGGTATTGATGTGATTTTGGCCCATCTGCGCGCTCTGCCGGGTTGTTCGGATCTTGAGCATAAGGAAAGCCATTCTGACGCGCAGCCCTTCGGGCGCCTGAAGGTCCGCTTGAAACGCGAAATCGTGACGATGGGCCAGCCTGATATCGACCCACGTGCGAAGGTTGGCCATTATGTCGACCCGGTGGATTGGAATGCGTTGATTTCTGCCCCCGATGTCGCGGTGATAGATACCCGCAATGATTATGAAGTCGGCATCGGCACCTTTGAGGGGGCAATAGACCCCGAGACCAAAGCGTTTCGCGATTTTCCAGCTTGGTGGGAGGCGAACAAAGAGCGCTTTCACAACAAGCGGGTGGCTATGTTCTGCACCGGCGGCATCCGCTGCGAAAAATCCACGAATTTCTTACTGGGGCAGGGGGTAGAGGACGTCTATCACCTCAAAGGCGGTATCTTGAAATACTTGGAAGAGGTGCCAGCAGATCAAAGCCTGTGGCAAGGCGAATGCTATGTGTTCGATGGTCGTGTCTCGGTTGGCCATGGGCTTAAACCCGGTCCTTACCAGACTTGCCACGCCTGCCGCCGCCCGCTGGCCCCCGAAGACAAAGCGCGCCCCGAATTTGAAGAAGGCGTTTCATGTCATCAATGCGCTACGGATCACAGTGATGCAGACCGCGCCCGGTTTCGCGAAAGGCAAAAGCAAATTGCCCTCGCCAAAGCCCGAGGCGAGCGTCATCTGCGCGAAGGGTGACAGGGGCGCCAGCCTGAGCCCGATTGCCGAAGGCAAATGGGCGAGGTAAATCAGTGCCGCCGTCAGGCGGCTCCGCTTAATATCAGATCAGCGCAGACGGATGCCAGCCTCATTTGCCGCAAAGAACAGGGCATTTTCGGCATCCACGTCCAGGCCCACGCGATCGCCCGCGCGCAAATGTGTATTGTTATGAACTTCGACCACCAGCTTTTCCCCACTTTTGCCACGTAGATGGATGTAGGAAACCCCGCCAAGCGCTTCAGTCATTTCCACCAGATGCGTATCACCATTGGCGATTTTCAGATGCTGTGGCCGCAGGCCGACCACGACTTTCGCCCCGGCACCTGGCAATGCAACACCGGTTTGGATTGCACCTGACAGCCCGTCAGCCCTGACGACGCCCGCTTTTTCGACGACGCCTTCGACGAAGTTCATCGCGGGCGACCCAATAAAACCAGCCACAAAGCGGTTATCGGGATCGGCGTAAAGCTCTAACGGGGCGCCGGTTTGTTCGATCCTGCCTGCACGCAGGACCACGATCTTGTCGGCCAATGTCATGGCTTCGACCTGATCATGCGTCACATAGATCATTGTGGCGCCTATTTCCTTGTGCAGACGGGCGATTTCCACCCGCATTTCCACGCGCAATTCGGCGTCAAGGTTCGACAGCGGCTCGTCGAACAAAAACACATCCGGCCCGCGTACAATTGCGCGGCCAATCGCGACACGCTGGCGTTGCCCACCGGAAAGCGCTTTGGGTTTGCGGGCCAGATAGTCATCGAGTTTCAAAATGCGACTGGCTTCAGCGACCTTTGCCTCGACTTCCGCCTTGGGGTGCCCGGTCATTTTCAGACCAAAACCCATATTCTCGGCAACGGTCATGTGGGGGTAAAGAGCATAGGTTTGGAACACCATTGCGATGCCGCGATCTGCCGGGTCTGCATGGGTCACATCGCGCGCGCCGATTTGAACCTTGCCATTGCTGGTGTGTTCCAACCCCGCGATCATGCGCAGCAGGGTTGATTTGCCGCAACCTGACGGCCCGACAAAGACACAAAACTCACCATGCTCGACCGTCAGATCGATGCCATGGATCACTTGAATATCGCCAAATCGCTTGGTGACACCCTGCAAGTTTACACCGGTCATTCCCGTTTTCTCCCTGTCTTACTGCTCTGGAAAGCGCCAGTCGCGCGTGGCCGAAGCGATTCTTTCTGCGGTTTCGTGCAATTTGGGGGCCAGAGCTTCCAGATCATTCAGCGTCAGGCGCGAGGTGGTCGAGGTGACCGACAATGCGCCGATGACTTTGCCGCCATCGGTCAAGATTGGGGCCGCTATGCAAATGATGCCAGGTTCGTGCTC
>JBLIGH010000274.1:0-4787 GCA_047636855.1 Pseudorhodobacter sp. | reverse complement strand
AATTGCCGAGCAGATGGAAAACCCCGCCGAAGCGAAAAAACGCGGCTACAAGTCCATTGTTGCACGTGATGTCGTGCGGCTGGTCACCCCCGGAACCTTGACGGAAGATACGTTGCTGGAGGCGCGCCGTCATAACTTTCTATGCGCTTTTGGCGAAGTTAGGGACGATTCAGCGCTGGCCTGGTGCGATATATCGACCGGGGAGTTTCGGGTTATGCCCTGCACCTTGCCGCGGCTTGGGCCTGAATTGGCACGGCTGGCCCCGAAAGAGCTGCTGATCGCTGATGGTTCCGATCTGGGGTTGGGGCTTGAGTTTGCGGTCACCGAAATGGCACGGTCCAGCTTTGACAGCGCAAGTGGCGAAAAGCGGCTTTGTGCGCTGTTTGGTGTGGGATCCTTAGAGGGGTTTGGCGCTTTTGGTCGCGCCGAAATAGCAGCCATGGGCGCGTTGGTTGACTATCTTGATATGACCCAACGCGGCAACCTGCCGTTGCTGCGCCCGCCGTTACGCGAAAACCCAAATGGCTTGGTTCAGATTGATGCCGCGACCCGCCGGAACCTCGAGATTACCGCCGCTTTGTCTGGCGGACGCGAAGGCTCGCTAATTGCGGCGATAGATCGGACTTTGACCTCTGCGGGTGGGCGCTTGTTGGATCGCAGGCTTTCCGCCCCTTCGCGCGACTTGAAAACCGTGTCCGAAAGACTGGAACTGGTGCGGTTTATGGCTGATCAGAGCCGTATTCGCACGGATCTGCGCGAAGATCTGCGGCATGTGCCAGATATTGACCGCGCGCTGTCACGGCTGGCTTTGGATCGCGGTGGTCCAAGGGATTTTACCGCTATCCGCACCGGCTTGATTGCGGCTGAAAAGATATCGGACCGGATCCCAAAGGCTGCCCCCCCCCGACTGCTTGGCGCTTGCACGGATTTGGTTGGCCATACCTCGCTGGTCGAGCTGCTGAACCAAGCTTTGGTCGCCGAACCGCCGCTGTTGGCGCGTGACGGGGGCTTTATAGCAGAGGGCTATGACGCGGAGCTGGACGAGGCGCGCCTTTTGCGGGACGAAGGCCGCAGCGTGATCGCTAAGATGCAATCCGAGTATGCGGCAATGGCCGGTATCAGCACGCTGAAGATCAAGCATAACAACGTGCTGGGCTACTTTGTCGATGTAACCAACACCCATGCCGAAAAGATGCTGGCGGCCCCACTTTCTGACACGTTCATTCATCGCCAAACAACCGCAGGCCAGGTTCGCTTTACCACGGTTCAATTGTCGGAGATGGAAACCAAGATCCTCAACGCGGGCAACCATGCGCTTGAGATCGAAAAACGTCACTATATTGCCCTAAAAGAGGCATTGCTGACCGAAGCTGCCCGTATCTCGGCCACGGCAAGGGCCTTGGCAGAGATTGACCTTTCAGCCGCTTTTGCAGATTTGGCAATTGCCGAAAACTGGGTGGAGCCGCGCGTTGATGACGGCCGCGCCTTTGTCATCGAGGGCGGGCGGCATCCGGTGGTTGAGCGGGCTTTGCGCAGGCAAGGCGGCGCCGCCTTCGTTGCCAATGACTGCGATCTGAGTGCCGAAAAGACAGCCGCCATCTGGCTTTTGACCGGGCCAAATATGGCCGGTAAATCGACATTCCTGCGCCAAAACGCGCTGATTGCCCTTCTGGCGCAATCGGGCAGTTTTGTGCCTGCGAAATCGGCACATATCGGTTTGGTCAGCCAGTTGTTCAGCCGTGTTGGTGCCTCTGATGATCTGGCACGTGGCCGTTCGACATTTATGGTCGAAATGGTCGAGACCGCCGCGATTTTGCATCAGGCGGATGAAAAGGCTTTGGTCATTTTGGACGAGATCGGTCGTGGAACCGCAACATATGACGGTCTTTCCATCGCCTGGGCCACGCTAGAGCATCTGCATGATACGAATCAGTGCCGCGCGCTATTCGCAACGCATTACCATGAGATGACAGCGCTTTCAGCGAAGCTTCCGGGGCTGGAAAACGCAACCGTCAGCGTCAAAGAATGGGATGGCGACGTCATCTTCTTGCACGAGGTGCGCAAGGGGGCTGCCGACAGGTCTTATGGCGTTCAGGTGGCCAAACTGGCCGGATTGCCGATCACAGTGATCAACCGCGCCAAAATGGTGCTGGAGGCGCTTGAAAGCGGCGAGCGCGAGGGCGGACAGAAGCAAAAGGCCCTGATCGACGATCTACCGCTGTTTCGCGCGGCACCGGCACCGCCGGTACAAAAGCCCCGGGAAAAGTCCGCTGTTGAGGAACATCTAAAACAAATGCTGCCAGATCAGCTAACGCCTATGCAGGCCTTGCAGCTTGTCTACCAACTCAAAGACCTGCTGCCAGAGAAGTAATCAATGGTTGTCGAAAATCGCGGGTCAAAGGCAATGCCCCCACCCGCGATTCGCTTTTTAGCTTGTCGAGGATGAAACCCCAACCTGCGCAGGCCGCAACAGGCGGTCATGCAACAAAAAGCCTTCGGTCATAACCTGAATGATCTGACCCGCCTTCGTGCCCGGCACTGGGGCTTCGAACATCGCCTGATGCATTTGCGGATCAAATTGATCGCCGATTTCTGGCATTAGCGGCGTTATCCCGTGCTTGGTCAGCACGCTCAGCAATTCACGAAGCGTCAGCTCTACACCCTCAATCAAGGCTGAAGCCTGCTCGCGTTGCTCGTCCGTTACGACATCCAAAGCACGGCGCAGGTTGTCAAAAACCGGCAACATATCGCGTGCAAGCTTAGAGCCGCCATATTGCTCGGCCTCGCGACGATCGCGTTCGCCGCGCTTACGGGCGTTTTCCGCATCTGCGAGCGCGCGCATAAAGCGGTCGCGCATATCATCACGCTCTGCCCGCAATGCTTCGATCTCGCCGAAATCGCAGAGTCCCTCAACAGCCGCCATATCGGCTTCCATATCGGCCGCTTCAGCTTCGGTCGTTTTGGCTGCTTGATCCTTCGCCATCTTATCTTTCCTTGTCTCACTCAACTGCATCACCCCTGCGCCCGATCGGAAACCAATTTTCCAACGAGCTGTGCCGTGTAATTGACGATGGGAACGATACGGCCATAATTCAACCGAGTCGGACCAATTACGCCAACGGCACCGATGATCTTTCGATCAGCGTTCATATAGGGAGACACCACCAGAGAGGAACCCGAAAGTGAGAACAACTTGTTCTCTGAGCCAATAAAAATGCGCACGCCGTCGCCGTCATCGGTCAATTCAAGGAATTCAGCGATATCCCGCTTACGTTCAAGGTCGTCAAACAGATGGCGGATGCGGTCAAAGTCCTGTGCCTCGGCGGTATCATCAAGCAAATGTGAGCGCCCGCGCACGATCAGCCGTTCGCTACGCTCGCCGGCATTCTCCCAAACAGCCAAGCCACTTTCGACCAGCTCGCGCGCCAAAACATCAATCTCTTGCCGGCGGGCGTTGATATCAACACTCACGTTGCGCCGCAGCTCGGTCAGCGTTTTGCCAGCAGCAAGGGCGTTGAGGAAATTGGCAGCTTCGCGCATTGACGACGGCGTTTGGCCCGGCGGCGGGGTGAAAACCCGATTTTCAACATGCCCATCCGCAAAAACCAGCACCACAAGCGCGCGATCCGCACTTAAGCTGACAAATTCGATATGCTGAATCGGCGCTTCGTGTTTGGGCGTCAAAACAAGGCTGGCGCCTTGAGTTAGGCCAGAAAGGGCAGAGCCAACGCGGTCGAGCAAAGCTGTGACGTCTTGCTCGTTGCTGCCCATCGTTGCGTCGATTTTCTCACGATCTTCGGTTGCAACGGATCCAATCTCTAGAATGCTGTCAACGAACATTCGCAGACCAAGCTGGGTTGGAATGCGGCCGGCAGAAATATGGGGGCTTCCAAGAAGGCCCAGAAATTCCAAATCCTGCATGACATTTCGAATTGTCGCAGCGCTGACCTGCTCGGTCATCGCGCGCGTCAACGTGCGAGAGCCAACCGGATCCCCGGACGCCAGGTAGCCTTCAACGATACGCCGAAAAACTTCGCGAGAACGGTCGTTCATTTCGGAGAGGACGGCTTTATTTTGACTCATTTTTGGTACTTCCAGAAGGCTTCACACATTAAGGACCTCTGACCTGCTTCGTCAATGTGGGTTGCATCCCCGGCCAAGCGGCGGGTAACTGACTGAAACAGTAATGCAGAGGAAATACCATGCGTCCTTCGGGAAGACTACTTGACCAAATGCGCGATGTTTCGATTGAAACGGGCGTTATGAAACATGCTGAAGGGTCGTGCTTGATCCGCATGGGCGAAACACATGTGCTGTGCTCGGCTTCGATTGAAGACAAGGCGCCCTCGTTTTTGAAAAATTCCGGCTTGGGTTGGGTAACGGCAGAATATGGCATGTTGCCCCGCGCAACACATTCGCGCAATCGCAGAGAAGCCGCGGCGGGTAAGCAAACCGGAAGAACACAGGAAATTCAGAGGCTTGTGGGTCGTGCGCTGCGGGCTGGCGTCGACCGGCGTGCCTTGGGCGAGCGGCAGATTGTGGTAGATTGTGATGTACTACAGGCCGACGGTGGTACGCGCTGTGCGGCGATTACCGGTGGATGGGTGGCCCTGCGTCTTGCGATTAACAAATTGATGAAGGCGGGCATCGTAACAACAGATCCGATGTTAGAGCATGTCGCCGCAGTGTCTTGTGGAATTTATGCTGGCCAAGCTGTGCTGGACCTCGATTATGCAGAAGATTCAACGGCAGGAACCGACGGGAACTTTATTTTGACCGGCGGCAAC
>JBLIGH010000273.1:0-4802 GCA_047636855.1 Pseudorhodobacter sp. | reverse complement strand
TTGGCTTTTTACGAGATTTTGCGCGCGGGCGGCTATACCACTGGCGGCACCAATTTCGACGCCAAGATCCGCCGTCAAAGCCTGGACCCCGAAGATCTGGTTCTGGCCCATGTCGGCGGGATGGATACTTGCGCGCGCGCCTTCAAAGCGGCGGCAGCTTTGCTGACCGATGGGTCTTTGGAAGCGGCCCGAAAGCAGCGCTATGCCGGCTGGGAAAGCCTGTCGGCACAGCAGATGCTTGAATCGGATCTTGCCAGCATCGCCGAAGATGTTTTGGCCCGTGATGTGAACCCCGAGCCAAAATCCGGGCGTCAGGAACGTCTGGAAAACCTGTGGAACCGCTTCGTTTGATCTAACGCTGTGGCAGCTCTGCCAAAACGGCCCGTGCGGCGGCGCGTGGGTCGCTGGCTTGCCAAATCGGGCGGCCGACAACGATATGGTCTGCCCCATCCGCAATCGCCTGTGCAGGCGTTGCCACACGTTTTTGATCGCCCAAAGCAGCCCCAGTGGGCCGCACGCCCGGCGTCACGATCAACCGCCCCTTGGCTTGCGGCAAGGCACGGATCGCTGCGGCCTCTTGCGGGCTGGCGATGACGCCGTCGGCGCCTGCATCGAATGCGCGGGCTGCACGTTCGATGGTGATATCATGAATATCGCCCGGAAGGATCAAATTCGCATCCAGATCCGCCCTGTCCATCGAGGTCAGAACGGTCACTGCCAGAATTTTCAACCCAGACCCGGACGCGCCTTGTTTCGCGGCAGCCACCACTTGAGGGTCACCGTGCACCGTCAGAAAATCAAGGTCATATTGCGCAATGCCCCGCACGGCGGCTTCGACCGTTGCGCCAATGTCAAAGAATTTCATGTCCAAAAAGATGCGCTTGCCATGCTCTTGCTTCAAATCAATTGCCAGCGCCAAGCCGCCACCGGTCAACATTCCCAGACCGATCTTGTAAAAGCTGACGGCATCGCCAAGCTTTGTGGTCAAATCCATTCCCTGCACGATATTCTGCACATCCAGCGCCACGATCAAACGGTCATCAGCCATAGCCATCCCTCATTTCTTTGCACAAACGGCTGTCTGATGGGCCTTTGCAGCAGCCCTGTCAAGCGCGGTGCATTGACTTGAGGCCCGCCGCAGCGTTTGATTCCCCTCAAAAGAAGAATGAAGAGGCCACGATGCAGATCAATCTGGAATTTGAAAAATCCGAGGAAGGCCCCGGCAATGGGCCTGTCACCGTTGGCTGGTTTCTGACCAAGGACAAAGGCGCCATCCTGTTTGACCCGCCAGAACGGCTAATGGTGCGGGCCAATAAGGGCCACGCAAAATCCGCCAGCCGCTGCCCTGCGGTTATTCAAATGGAAAGCCGTTATTTCGTGGTGAAAAGCCCGTTTGATATTCATATCGGCTTTGGCCGGGATGATAAGGGCAAAGCGCATTTGATCAATCGGGCCGGGGCCGCCTCGCCGGTGCGCGGCTCTAAGCTGGGCGAAGTTCTGACCTTGGTGAATGAAAATGAATGGCGGTTTGCGGACAGGCCCACAATTCAACTGTCCTTGCCCTATTGCTTTATCGCGGATGAAACCGTGTATCTGACACAGCTTGGCACCTTCGCGCATTACCGGGCAGACCCATTGCCGGGAACGATCTTTGGCGGTCGCTTCCCGCTCAACATCTGGCCGCGCCCTTTGATGTGGGCGTTTGAGTGGCATGACCCAACGAAAGACCTGATCTTGCGCCGTGGCGAGCCGCTATTTTACTGCCAGTTCGAGGCAAACGGTCCCGATCGCACGGTGCAACTGGTCGAAGCCGAGCGCACAGCCGAGCTGGAAGCCTATATGGAGAAAATCAGTGGCGTGGTGAATTATGTCAACCAAACCTTCGGCCTTTTCAAAGCCGCCGAGGCCATCCGCCCCGCAAAACTGCTAAAACCTAAGCTGCGCGACTAAACGAAAGCCGCGCCTCGAGCAAAGCCCTGGCGCTGGCGATCAACCGCTGGCGCAAGGGCAGCGCATCGCGCGCCAGTTCTGCCGTGCGAATACGGACCATATGGGGTACGGGGTGGCCGTCTTCTTTTACAAGAAAGGCCACCAACGCCTCTACCTGCCCGAAATCGCGGGCATAATGGGCGTGTTCGACCTTCGCGGATAAGATACGCATTGTCAGCCTCCTACCGTAAAATCTGCCGATGGGCGGCGCGGACCAACCCTTTAACCAGCGCCCCATGCAAAAGCCCCTGTGGCGCTGCATAGGTAACATCGACGCGCAAAGGCACTGGCAAGCCGGGGCTAAAGAATTCGACCGCAGCCTCGTAATGACACCGCGTGGCATCATAAATCACAAAAGCAATGCGTGTTGCGGTAATGGCCATCTGCTTCATCCTTTTAAACCGACACCCGGTTATAGAGCCTTACGCATGAACATTGGGTTTCCGTCGCTGCCATAAAAGGCCCTGTCACGCGAAGGTGACGCCGCGGTTTGGGTCTGCTAAATTGTACTCTCGTACTTTTCACCCGCCCCAAACCTGCAAACACTTTTTGTCTAAGTCGCGCCAAGGCGGGGTAAAACGATCATCATTCTAAAAGCGATAAATATGGAATTCACGGGTTCGTGATCCCTTGCAAGCATCGCGCGCGCATCCCATTTATAAAGCATGGCCGAGGTAGACATGCCAAAATGGGTGTCCACAGTGCGGTGCTGAAAAGAAGGAGAATACCGATGAACCTCGAGAAGTTCACGGAACGGTCGCGCGGGTTCCTGCAGGCCGCCCAAACCATTGCGATGCGCGAAAACCATCAACGCCTTACCCCCGAACATCTTTTGAAAGCCTTGATGGATGATGACCAGGGCATGTCAGCCAACCTGATCCGTCGCGCAGGCGGCGACCCGGCCCGCGTCAGCCAAGCGCTTGATTTGGCGATGGGAAAACTGTCCAAAGTGACCGGCGATGCACAGCCCTATATGGACCCGGCGACTTCGCGTGTGCTGGACGAAGCCGAAAAGCTGGCCAAAAAAGCCGGTGACAGTTTCGTGCCCGTCGAGCGCATTTTGATGGCGCTTTGCATGAACAATACCAATGCCCGCGATGCACTGACGGCAGGGGATGTTTCAGCGCAAAGTCTGAACACTGCGATCAATGAAATCCGCAAAGGCCGCACCGCCGATAGCGCCTCGGCCGAAGACGGCTATGAGGCCTTGAAGAAATATGCGCGCGATCTGACCGAAGCCGCAGCCGAAGGCAAGATCGACCCGATCATCGGCCGCGATGAAGAAATTCGCCGCACCATGCAGGTGCTTTCGCGCCGTACCAAAAACAACCCGGTGCTGATCGGGGAACCCGGCGTCGGGAAAACCGCTATTGCCGAAGGGCTCGCGTTGCGCATCATCAATGGGGATGTGCCAGAATCCTTGCGCAACAAAAAGCTGATGGCGCTGGATATGGGCGCGCTGATTGCGGGCACAAAATATCGTGGCGAATTCGAAGAGCGGCTGAAGGCGATCCTCAAGGAAATCGAAGCCGCCGCGGGCGAGATTATCTTGTTCATCGACGAAATGCACACGCTCGTCGGCGCCGGCAAGTCAGACGGCGCGATGGATGCCGCCAACCTGATCAAACCGGCTTTGGCCCGGGGCGAATTGCATTGCGTCGGGGCCACGACGCTGGACGAATATCGCAAATATGTCGAAAAAGACGCGGCTTTGGCCCGACGATTCCAACCGGTTCTGGTCTCTGAACCCACAGTCGAGGACACGATCTCTATTCTGCGCGGCATCAAAGAGAAATACGAGCTGCACCACGGTGTTCGGATCAGTGACAGCGCCCTCGTGGCCGCCGCCACGCTTAGCCACCGCTATATCACCGACCGCTTCTTGCCAGACAAAGCCATCGATCTGATGGACGAGGCCGCAAGCCGATTGCGGATGGAAGTGGATAGCAAACCCGAAGAGCTGGACGCGCTGGACCGTCAGATCTTGCAATTGCAGATCGAGGCCGAAGCGCTGAAGAAAGAAGATGACGCTGCCTCCAAGGACCGTCTGGAAAAGCTGGTCAAGGAACTATCCGGGCTGATGGAGCAATCCGCCGCCATGACGACGAAATGGCAAAGCGAACGCGACCAGATGGAAGCGGCACGCGATCTGAAGGAAAAGCTGGAACGCGCCCGCGCCGATCTGGAACATGCCAAACGCGAAGGCAACCTGGCCCGCGCGGGCGAGCTGTCTTACGGCATTATCCCCGGTCTGACCAAGCAATTGGCCGAAGCTGAAGCCCGCGAATCCGAGGCATTGGTGGCCGAAGCCGTGCGCCCCGAACAGATCGCCGAAGTGGTCGAACGTTGGACCGGCATCCCCACCACAAAGATGCTGGAAGGCGAGCGTGATAAACTGCTGCGGATGGAAGAAGAGCTTGGTAAGCGTGTCATCGGCCAACGCCCCGCCTTGACGGCGGTTGCCAATGCCGTGCGCCGCGCCCGCGCTGGGTTGAACGACGAGAATCGCCCGCTCGGGTCTTTCTTGTTCCTCGGTCCAACTGGGGTCGGGAAAACCGAACTGACCAAGGCTGTGGCCGAATACCTCTTTGATGACGACTCGGCGATGGTTCGCATCGATATGTCGGAATTCATGGAAAAACATGCCGTTAGCCGGTTGATCGGCGCTCCACCCGGCTATGTTGGCTACGAGGAAGGCGGCGTTTTAACCGAAGCCGTGCGGCGCCGCCCCTATCAGGTGGTGCTGTTTGACGAGGTGGAAAAGGCGCACCCGGACGTGTTCAACGTGTTGCTGCAAGTGCTTGATGACGGGA
>JBLIGH010000272.1:0-4839 GCA_047636855.1 Pseudorhodobacter sp. | reverse complement strand
CCCCCCCGTGGGATATTTAGCATGATTGATAACCTGCCCCCCCTGCGCAAGGTAATTGAAACCCATGATCTGGTTGCAAAAAAGCAATTGGGTCAGAATTTCATTCTGGATTTAAACCTGACGGCCCGGATTGCACGGGCCGCCGGTGATTTGACCGGCTGCGATGTGTTAGAGGTCGGGCCAGGCCCGGGGGGCTTAACCCGCGGCTTGCTGGCTGAAGGGGCGCGGCGCGTTCTGGCAGTGGAAAAAGACCCGCGCTGTATGGCGGCTTTGGCAGAGATTGGTGCTGCCTATCCGGGGCGGCTTGAGGTGATCAACGCGGATGCTTTGGGGTTGGATGTCGCCGCACTTTTGACCAGCCCGGTGCGGATCGTGGCCAACCTGCCCTATAATGTCGGAACTGAATTGCTGGTGCGTTGGCTGACGCCCGCAGTTTGGCCACCATTTTGGCAAAGCCTGACGCTGATGTTTCAAAAAGAAGTGGCAGAGCGGATTGTGGCCAAGCCAGGCTCTAAGGCCTACGGGCGGCTGGCGCTGCTGGCACAGTGGCGCACGGATCCAAAGATTGTGCTGACCTTACCGCCAGAGGCTTTTACGCCAGCGCCCAAAGTCCATTCGGCTGTGGTTCATTTGACGCGCTTGGATCAGCCGCGCTTTCCGGCAGATGGTAAGGTTTTGGCACGTATCACCGCAATGGCCTTCAACCAACGTCGCAAGATGTTGCGCTCTAGCCTCAAGGCGCTGGCCCCTGATATTGAAGCGCGTTTGCTGGCTGCTGATATTGCGCCAACCGCGAGGGCCGAAGAAATCTCGCTTGAAAAGTTCTGTGCTTTGGCGCGCGGCTTTCCGTAAGCCCTAACCCTATCGGGGTGCAAAAAACGCTTTGTCAGAAATGAAAACGCCGAGGAAACCCTCGGCGTTTTTCTTATTCGGTGACTTCAGGCGCGCTATCTGCTTTTGGTTTGCGCGGCACACGCGGCCGGCGTGGCTTGGCCTGTTCCACAGGTGGCGGTGCCCCCTGTTCCGCTACGGCTTCCGCTGGCGCAACGGTTTGCGCCTCTGTGCGGACAGGTTTGTTTTGTTGGCGGTTGCGCGGCGCGCGTTTGGCTTCGGGTGTTTCCACCAGACCATTGTCATCGCCAAGGACTGCCGAACCGATCACCTCATCATCGACGGGTTTTGGCGCATCACGATCTGGCCGACGGTCGCGACGATCATCACTGCGCGCATCGTTGCGGTGATCATTGCGAGGTTCAGCACGCTGTTCGCTACGCTGCTCGGGGCGCTGATCTGACCGGGTATCTGACCGATAGTCACCGCGATTGGACTGCTGACGATCTTCATCGCGCTGATCAGAGCGGACATCAGGCTGCGCGCCTTCACCACGTTCCGCATTGTAGTTGCGGTCTTGGCGCTCTTGCCGATCCCGCTGCTGGTTTTGCTGGTTTTGCTGATGCTGCTGGTTTTGCTGCTGCTGCTGCAAATCTTGCAAGCGGCGCACCTCTTGCTCGGCCACTTGCTCACGCATCGCTTCGGCCAGCATCCGTGTGTAATGTTCGGCATGCTGCATGAAGTTTTCAGCGGCAACGCGATCATTCGACAATTGCGAGTCGCGCGCATGGATTAAATATTTGTCAATAATTTGCTGCGGCGTACCACGTACCTTGCCTTCTGGGCCGGAGCTGTCGAAGACACGGTTGGTGATGTTACCGAGGGTGCGCGGGCGGTTCGACTTCGAACGCGAGCGGGACTTGGAAGATCTCATCTTATCCTTTGATCCAGATCTATCTGGCTAAGCCCGAATTCGTCAGCAGTCTTAAAAGACGCGGCGTTCCCATACAGGGACATATCGAGCATTTTTGGCATTTGCATGCGGGGGAAGTGTTCCGGTTTAACGCGGCTTCAAGCCCCTTGCACGAGTATGGTTTAATCACGCCAAACGATTGAGACAAGTAAAATCTGCATGATTACGACGATACTCATACACTTTTATACGATTTACAGCCTCGTGTGACGTCGTTTCAACGAATCCAAGCGGCAAGTTCGGGATATGTCAGATATGCGCGCGCACCACGCGGTTGCGACCGTCCAAGTCTGGCAGAATGGCCACATCTTGCAAACCGGCCATTTCAAACATCGCCGCCACCGCAGCCCCCTGTGCCGGACCGATCTCGACGATCAGCCGTCCCGCAGGGTGCAAATACTTTACGGCGGCTTTTGCGATGATGCGGTAAGACGCCAGGCCATCACCACCTGGCGTCAAGGCCAGATGCGGCTCCCATTCGCGCACTTCGCGCGCGAGGTCTGGCATTTCAGCCTCGGTAATATAGGGCGGGTTAGCGACGATCAGATCAAACCGCCCCGATACAGCCGAGAACCAGTCAGAAAGGCAAAATACTGCGCGGTCTGCAACGCCCAAGCTGGACGCATTGCGCTGTGCCACGCCAAGGGCTGCTTGCGACAGATCAACCCCCTGCCCCGTTGCCGCTGGTCGGTCGGCCAATAGGCTTAGCAAGATCGCACCGGACCCAGTTCCAAGGTCCAGCACCCGTGTGAAGGGGGCCGATAAGGCCTCAGCAACCAATGTTTCGGTATCGGGGCGTGGGTCCAACACATCCGGGCTGACGCTGAAGCGCCGACCCCAAAACGCGCGCCAGCCAATAATTTGGCTGACCGGTTGGCGCGCCAATCGGGCCAGAATTGCAGCCTCGAACGCCCCTATGGCATCTTCTGTGATCGTGTCGGACAGATGCAACAGCATGCGTTCAGCCTCGATGCCCATCGCATGTGCCATAAGCCTGCGCGCATCACCCACCGCATTGTCGATCCCCGCCGCTTCAAGGCGCAGGGCCGCAGCGCGCATCGCATGCGAGGCGATCACCTGTCCATATCCGCCAGTTTGGAAGCCTGATCATCGGCGACAAGGGCATCGATCACTGCGGTCAAGTCCCCGGCTAAAATCTGGGCAAGCGAATAAAGCGTCAGGTTGATGCGGTGATCTGTCATCCGGCCTTGCGGGAAATTATAGGTACGGATGCGTTCGGACCGGTCACCCGTGCCAACCTGGCTTTTGCGATCGGCCGAGCGTTCGGAGTTCACGCGGTCGCGCTCCAGCTCGAACAGACGCGAGCGCATGACCTGCATCGCGATTTCGCGGTTGCGGTGCTGTGATTTTTGGGCCGAGACGACGATGATACCGGTCGGCAAATGCGTGATCCGAACCGCACTATCGGTGGTGTTCACATGCTGGCCACCCGCACCAGAGGCGCGCATGGTGTCGATGCGGATATCAGACGCAGGGATGTCGATATCAACCTCTTCGGCCTCGGGCAGCACGGCCACGGTTGCAGCCGAGGTATGAACCCGGCCACCGCTTTCGGTTTCAGGGACGCGCTGCACCCGGTGCACACCGGACTCGTATTTCATCTTGGCAAAAACGCCCTCGCCTTGGACATGCGCCACCAATTCACGCAAGCCGCCAAGGTCGCTTTCTTGCATCTCCAAAATCTCGAAGCGCCAGCCCTGCGTTTCCGCGTAACGGCGGTACATATTCAGCAGGTCGGCGGCGAACAGGGCCGCTTCTTCCCCCCCTGTGCCGGGACGGATTTCCAAAATTGCGGGACGGGCGTCGGCGGCGTCCTTGGGCAATAGGGCCAGTCGCAAGGCTTGTTCCATCTCGGGGATCCGCGCGCGCAGGCTTGGGATTTCTTCCTCGGCCAGCCCGCGCATTTCCGGGTCTGCCAGCATAAGCTCTGCTTCGGCCAGATCGTCCAAAGCCAGCCGGTAGGCGTCAATCTGCAGCACAACCGGTTTCAGGTCGCCGTATTCCCGACTAAGGCTCGCGATCTCTGCCGGGCGTGCGCCGGTCGAAAGAATCGCCTCGAGATACTCGAAACGTTGAGAAATTTGAGCGAGGGTGTCTAATGGAACCATGCGCGGTGGTTTGGCCTATGGTTTGAGATTGGTCAAGTGGGCAGCGGTCAAGTGAGCGCGGGGGCCCCTTTGGGTCCGAAGCCCCATTCCCCACCCCCGCTATTTTTGTGCCGAAAGGAAGCGTACGGGGTTAAAGCTTGGTCAGCCAATCGTTGAGGCGGGCGGCATTGACGCCAAGGTCATTCAGACCAAAACGCAGGCGGGCGTAAATATAAAGCCCGTCCGGCTGGACTTGGGCCGTGATGTAATCGGGAAAACCCCAAAGTGGCGAGCGGGTGATCCAAGTGATGCGGCCTTGCTCGGGGTTGCCGGCCAGCCGGTAGGTTCGCGGCGTTGCCATGGCAAGCCTATCAAGTTGCAGCAGCAAGGATGCCGCTTTTTCGCTAGGCAATCGCAGCGTGGCACCCGTCGATGACGCAACCACGCTATTCCACGGCCCCTGACCGACCACCGCAACAAGATCGGGTTCAGCGTGCCAGACCGCAGGGTCAGATGGCGCCAGACGCGCGAAGGCCAAAAGCCCAAGACCTGTGATGATGGCAAAAGCCGCAAAAAGCGCCATAGCTCTGATCCTTCGTTTCATTTTCGGTGATGCGCCCAATGATAAAGGCAAATCAGCTCATACGCGACATGGGCGCCTGCGACCGCGGTGATCGCACCGTGATCATAGGGCGGCGAGACCTCGACCACATCGCCGCCGACGATATTGATCCCCGCCAAGCCGCGCAGAATCGCTGCGGCCTGCCATGTCGCCAACCCGCCCCAAACCGGGGTGCCGGTTCCGGGGGCAGCGCTTGGGTCCAGCGCGTCAATATCAAAGCTGACATAGCAGGGCCGGTCGCCGACAATCGCACGGGCGCGGGCGATGGCGGCCTCGACCCCCTTTGCGTGAACTTCGGGCGCGTC
>JBLIGH010000271.1:0-4855 GCA_047636855.1 Pseudorhodobacter sp. | reverse complement strand
ATTTGGAAAAATTCGGGGCAAATTCCTGCGCAGGAATTTTTCTCCTTTGGGGGCATGTGGCGCGATGATCTTGGGTATCGGCTCTGATCTCGCCAATATTGAGCGGATTGAGGCGACACTTGCCCGCTATGGCGACAGGTTTCGCAATCGGGTCTTTACCGAGCAGGAGCAGCGTAAGGCGGACAGTCGCCCGCGGGCTATTGCTGCAACCTATGCGAAACGCTGGGCTGCGAAAGAAGCTTGTTCCAAAGCACTTGGCACAGGGTTGCGGATGGGCATTGCCTGGAAAGATATGGCCATTAGCAATTTGCGAACCGGTCAACCGCAGATGCATCTGACAGGCTGGGCAGCCGCGCGTTTGTCGGCAATGACGCCAACCGGTCACGAAGCGTTAATCCATGTCACTTTGACCGATGATCACCCTTGGGCGCAGGCATTTGTCATCATTGAAGCCCGCCCGGTAGCGGCTTTGCCTACAGGCTCTTCTTGACTCCCCCAGTCCCCGCGCGCATGTAACGCCGCAAAGCAGCAAGAGGCGGAATTCTATGTCCAGTAAAGCAAAATCTGAGGGCGGCATCGTTGAGACAATCAAGACGGTGGTCTATGCTCTGTTGATTGCGGGCATTTTCCGCACATTGTTCTTTCAACCGTTCTGGATTCCATCCGGATCTATGAAAGACACGTTGTTGATCGGCGATTTCTTATTCGTCAATAAAATGGCCTATGGCTATTCACGCTATTCCTGCCCCTTCTCGCTTTGCCCTGTCACAGGGCGCCTGCTGTTTTCAGAGCCAGAGCGCGGTGATGTTGTGGTGTTTCGTCATCCAGTCAATGGATCGGACTTTATCAAACGGCTGATTGGCTTGCCGGGGGATACGATCCAAATGCGCGAAGGCGTTGTGATCTTGAATGGCGCAGAGCTGACCCAGACTGATGCCGGGCAATTTGAAGAAACTTATGAGCGTCAGGGTCCGATGGGTCATCTGCCTCGCTGCGAAAACTCTGCTGGCGCTGTGGGGGTCGGGGCAACCTGTTCCAAGTCGCGTTTTTCAGAAGCGCTGCCAGGCGGTCGCTCACATGACATTCTGAACATCGATTCCAATGGCTTTGGCGATAATTCTGATGTCTTTACGGTGCCTGCCGGTCAGTATTTTTTCATGGGTGACAACCGCGACAATTCGCAAGACAGCCGCTATGGTCAGGCCGTCGGCGGTGTAGGCTTTGTGCCGGCGGAAAACCTGATCGGGCGCGCTGACCGGATCATGTTCTCGTCTGCGGGTACATCGATGCTGTATTTTTGGACTTGGCGTTCGGATCGGTTCTTCAAGGCGGTGGAGTGAAGCTATCGGCTGATCTCCGGGCCTTTGAAGGCAAGCTGGGTTATGCTTTTCAGAACCCTGAATTGCTGACGCACGCGGTGACGCATGCTTCGATTTCCTCAGTCACGCGGCCGGACAATCAGCGTTTGGAATTTTTGGGCGACAGGGTCTTGGGCCTTGTCATGGCCGAGGCGCTATTATCTGCCGATACAAGCGCCAGCGAAGGCCAGCTTGCCCCACGATTTAACGCTTTGGTTCGCAAGGAAACCTGCGCGGATGTGGCCCGGGAAATCGGTTTGGGCGATGTGCTTAAACTGGGGCGATCCGAGATGATGTCGGGCGGGCGGCGCAAAGAGGCGTTGCTTGGCGATGCGCTGGAGGCTTTGATTGCTGCGGTCTATTTGGACGGCGGCTTTGGAACGGCGAAAGCACTGGTTAAACGGCTTTGGGCACGCCGGATCGCCAATGTCGAGGCCGATGCGCGCGATCCGAAAACATCACTTCAGGAATGGGCACAAGCGCGGGGCATGACGCCGCCGCGCTACACGGAACTTGGCCGCTCTGGTCCAGATCATCAACCGGTTTTCACGGTTGAGGTCAGGCTGGATAATGCGGCCACAGAAACAGCGCAAGCCGGTACGAAACGCGCCGCCGAACAGGCCGCAGCGAGCAACCTGCTGATGCGGATGGAGCAAGAAACATGACGGACGAAGACCAAACCATTCCCGGCACAGCCGTTGGCGGAGAGGGCAAAACCCGTGCTGGTTTTGTAGCCCTTATTGGCGAGCCGAACGCCGGAAAATCGACCCTGCTAAACCGCATGGTCGGCTCGAAAGTCTCGATTGTGACGCATAAGGTGCAAACCACCCGCGCGCGTATTCGCGGCATCGCGATGGAAGGCGAAGCGCAGATCGTGTTTGTTGACACGCCCGGCCTGTTTCGCCCGCGCCGCCGTTTGGACCGCGCGATGGTGGCGGCGGCTTGGGGTGGGGCCGCAGATGCTGATCTGATCGTGCTGTTGATCGAGGCGCATCGTGGCTTGACCGAAGGCACGCAGGCGATCATCGACTCGATGCGTGACCGGGTGCCGCAAGGCCAGAAGGTCGCGCTGGCGATCAACAAAATCGACCGGGTGAAGGCCGAGGTCTTGCTGGCTTTGGCACAGAAAATGAGCGAGGCGTTTCCATTTGCGGAAATCTTTATGATTTCGGCCGAAAAGGGTTACGGCGTCGATAAGCTGCGCGAATGGCTGGGCGGCGAGATGCCAAGTGGCCCGTGGTTCTATCCCGAAGATCAGATTGCTGATCTGCCGATGCGGATGATCGCGGCTGAGATTACGCGCGAAAAGCTGACTTTGCGCCTGCATGAAGAGCTGCCCTACCAGTTGACTGTCGAGACCGAGAAATGGGAGGACCGCAAAGACGGCACCACCCGGATTGACCAGATCATCTATGTGATGCGCGACGGCCATAAGGGCATCGTTTTGGGCAATAAGGGCGAAACCGTGAAAGCGGTTGGTCAAGCCGCGCGCACCGATCTTTGCGAATTCTTAGGGCGCACAGTGCATTTGTTTTTGCAGGTCAAAGTGCGGCCAAACTGGCTGGAAGAACCTGAACGCTATGCCGAAATGGGGCTGAACTTCAAAGACGGCAACTGACCTGAGTTTGCGCAGAAAGCCGTGGCCCCTTCAGCTTTGACCTTGAAGGGCAATCGGTCGGCAGCTTGGCTGCGGTCGTAGGCTCTTGAAATGGGAGGTTTGACGCCCCCCTTTGGATGCTCACAAATTTGCGGGGTTCTGCAAATCCTCAGGGGAAGAAAGCCACCATGCGATTAACCTCTGATTTCTGGGTCCATGCCTATTTAACGCGTCTGCGTTTGGCGGGTATTCCCGCTTTTGTGGTTGCGCATGGCGATGACACGGCGGGGGCTGTGCTGGTTAAGCTGAACAGTTTGGATGGCCGCGCCAAAGCGTTTCAACGCTCTTTCGACTTGGCAGCCGATGCGCGCGTCTGGGTGGTTCTGGCTGAAGGTGCCGAGCCTGATGTGGATAGCGCGATTGCGCGCCAACGCGGCTTCGACCCCGATCTATGGGTGATCGAGGTTGAAGACCGCGCGGCGCGGCATCTGTTGGAGCAAGACGGTCTTAGCGGATAATGCGCGCCAGACCAATCAGCAGCAATGCCAAGACGGTGAAACTGCCAAGCAACCCCACAAGATTTAGCCCAACTTGCGCCCAACCCAATTGGTCTGCGTTCAAAAACCCATAAGGCCAAAACCCTGTAACGGCCCCGCGCGTCAGGGCAAGCACCATATAGGCCAGTGGCCAGATCAGCACCGCGCCCAAGGCGTTCGCTTTCAGCCCGGCTTTCGGCGCAAGGGCCAACCAATAGACGACGACCACCACTGGCACGACGGTGTGCAGCCCAAGATCGGCGATCAGCTCCAAGCCTTGCGGCGACCATAGCTTTGCCAAAATGGCGTGGTACACGATCCCCACGATCGATATCGAAACCGCAAGCGACAGGGCGATGCGGGCGGGTAGAACCCAACCAAGGGCAACCGCGCTCATGATTATCGCGGCGAGTAGGTTGGTGAGCAGGGTGAAAAAGGCCGCAAGGTTCCATAGCACCGCCAAAACACTGGCATCCGGCAATCTGGTCGAGACAACATGAAACCGTAGCGCAAGAACTGACCAAGTCAGGGCTGCGATAAGCCCGGCGATAGCGCGTGTGAGCGTCATAGCGAAAACCGATCTCAAAGTTACAAAGCTGCAGGCATCTATTGCAGTCGCGGGCAAGGCTCGCAATAGTCCTTGCATGGAATGGCAAGATGAAGGGGTGTTGATCGCGATGCGGCCGCATGGCGAGGCCTCTGCGATCATTGAGGTTTTTACGGCGGCTCATGGTCGGCATGCCGGTGTTGTGCGGGGCGGTGCTTCGCGCAAAATGGCGGCTATGATGCAGCCTGGCACGCAGCTTGCGGTAACGTGGCGGGCGCGGCTTGACGACCATTTGGGTAGCGTGACGGTAGAGCCTTTGCGCTCGCGCGCGGGGTTGATGTCGAACCGGCTGGCGCTGTCTGGGTTGAACGCGATTTGCGCGATGCTGCGAGTGGGCTTGGCGGAACGCGATCCGCATCCGCAGCTTTGGCACGCGACGATGGCTTTGCTTGGGGCGTTAGAGGCGGACCCGGATTGGCCTGTGCAGTACATGCGGTGGGAATTGTTGCTGCTGGAAGAGTTGGGTTTTGGCCTTGACCTGAGCTGTTGCGCGGTGACGGGCACACGCGACGACCTAGCCTTTGTCAGCCCAAAAACCGGGCGTGCCGTCAGCCGCTTGGGCGCCGGGGATTGGGCCGCGCGATTGTTTGCGCTGCCGCAAGGGATGATGGGGCAGGGGCCGGCCTCGGCCCTTGAGCTGGGACAAGGATTGACGATCACCGGGCATTTTCTGAACCGCGAGCTTGCCCCGATGCTAAACGGGCGGCCGCTGCCCGTAGCGCGTACAAGATTGATCCGTTTGCTGGCGAAGGGTTGG
>JBLIGH010000270.1:0-4857 GCA_047636855.1 Pseudorhodobacter sp. | reverse complement strand
CGCAGCGTCTGTTTGACTTTCTGCCAACGCGGGCAGAGCTGGACCTTTTGGGCTGGGACGAACCGCTGGATATTTACCACCATTGACCGATTCCGCGCTTGCGCGATCAGCCGCACCCGTTTGTGGTGCAATCGGGTAAATTCGCCCAGAACCTGCCTCGACGCGCCCTAAGCGGAACCGTGCCACCACTTTCGGCACAGTCTTGGCGCAGCCCAAGGCTTGCCCTAGGGTCATATCGAAAGGACCAATGCCGCAATGATCAGGTATGACGATTTTCATTCGACTGCGGTGGCTTGGCTGAAAGTGGTCTTGCCCCTGCTGGCGCTTGCAATCTTGTCCACCTTATTTTTGTTTTCGCGCACCATCGATCCAAATGACGCGATCCCCTTCGCGGAAGTCGATGTCGAGGAACGGCTGCGCGAACCACGTTTGACAGCGCCGACATGGGCCGGGGTTACCGATGATGGTGCAGCGCTGACGGTAATGGCCACAGTTGCGCGCCCACAGCAAAATGCCACTCAAGGCGCGAGCGCCGAAAGCCTGACCGCCGTGCTAGAGACCCCCGATGGCGGGCAGGTCGATCTGGTGGCCGCGCGCGGATCATTGGACACGCAAGGTGCGGTGTTGACGATGCAGGGCGGCGTGGTGATTACGACCAGCACAGAGTATCAGTTGGAAACAGACGCGTTGATAGTGGCGCTGGATCAAACCTCGATGATCAGCGAATCACCGGTTGTTGCACATGGCCCGATTGGCCGTATTGAGGCTGGCGCTATGGAAATGCGTAAAGATGTCGAAAGAGACGGCGCATATCTTCTTGTTTTCAAGAACGGCGTTAAAATGCTATACCAGCCCCCGAAGTGACACTTATCCCCTGAGGCAAATGATGTTTTATCTCGTCCGCTCTATTGCACTGCTGGCCTTGCTTGGTCTGACCCCCCTGACCGCTGCCGCGCAGGGGGCTGCGGTGGATTTTGGCGGATTGACACAAGATACCACGCTGCCTGTCGAGGTGACGGCCGATCAGCTTTCGGTCGATCAGGCGGATGGCAAGGCAATTTTCACCGGTAATGTATTGGTTATACAGGGCGAATTGCGGCTTTCTGCTGGCGAGGTGAAAGTCGAATATACGGAAGATCGCTCGGGTATCGCCCAGCTTTTCGCAACCGGTGGCGTGACCATTGTCAACGCCACTGACGCTGCCGAATCGCGCGAAGCGGTCTATACGATCGATGCCGGAGAGGTGGTTATGACGGGTGACGTGCTACTGACCCAAGGGACCAGCGCTTTGTCAGGGCAAAAGCTGGTCATCAACCTAAAAACCGGGGCTGGCACAATGGAAGGCCGGGTTCAGACCGTATTTCAGCCCTCGAAAGCCAAAAATTGATGCCACAACCTGAACTAAAGGTCACCCCGGGCGATGCAGGGCTGCATATCGTAGGCCTGCGCAAAAGCTACAAGCGCCGTCCGGTGATCCGCGATGTGTCGATGCATCTGAACCGGGGCGAGGTCGTGGCGTTGCTGGGGCCGAACGGGTCGGGCAAAACCACCTGTTTTTATGCCATTGCCGGGCTGGTCTCGCCCGAAGGCGGCCAAGTGCGGATCGACGGGCGCGATGTAACGCAGTTGCCGATGTATCGCCGGGCGCGCTTGGGCATTGGATATTTGCCGCAAGAGGTCAGTATTTTTCGGGGCTTATCGGTCGAGGATAACATCCTTGCCGTGCTGGAAATCGTGATCAAAGACCGGCACAAGCGCCGTGAACGGCTGGAAGATCTGCTGTCAGAGTTTTCGATCACGCATCTGCGCCGCGCGCCGGCTTTGGCACTGTCTGGCGGCGAGCGTAGGCGGGTTGAAATCGCGCGCTGCTTGGCTGCTGATCCGAAATATTTGCTGCTGGATGAACCCTTCGCCGGGGTTGACCCGATTGCCGTGGGCGAGATCAGGCACCTTGTTGGCGATTTGAAACGCCGCGGCATTGGTGTGCTGATCACCGATCACAATGTTCGCGAAACGCTTGGGATCGTCGACCGCGCCTATATTCTGCACGACGGCAAAGTATTGATGAGCGGCACGACAGAAGAGGTCGTGCAAGATGAAAACGTGCGCCGCGTTTATCTGGGTCAAAACTTCCGCATCAGCTAAACCCATGGTTTCAGCGAGGTCTTGCGCGCAAAACCCTGCGCCGGGGCGATGCTTCGCTTTTTGTCGATTGTTTTTCGACGAGGCCATTGACAAGCTGGCCCTCCGTATCGCCAAATGCCTTGATGCGAACACGCGTCGAGCCAGTGCAAATCCAAGCTGCTGAAGGCCTAACTGCCCGAAGCCATTGTGTTTTGCCAAATCGGTGCGTGACCTAAGACCCATCGGCAGGGACCCCTGCAAGGTGCAGGCGATTTCTATGCCGAACCAAGAAAGAGGGATCATGCGGTATCAAATCACCGGCAGACAGATCGACATTGGCGAAGCGCTTCAGACCCATGTGAAGGCCGAGCTTGGTGAAACTGTCGAGAAATATGCACAGCGACCGACCGAGGCTGTGGTGAGTTTCTCGCGTGATGCCCATGAATTGGTTTGCGAGGCGACGATACATCTTTCCACCGGGCTGACCGCGCAGGCCAGCGGTCGTGCGGGCGAAATCTATGCCGCTTTCGAGTCGTGCCGCGAAAAAATGGACAAGCAATTGCGCCGCTATAAGCGCCGCCTGCGCGACCATCACCGCGATCGCATTGCCCCTGTTGAGTTTGACGGCGGTTCCACCTATATCCTCGCTTCAAGTGCAGAACAGCAAGATGAAGAGCCTGAAACGCTCCAGCCCATGATTATCGCCGAGATGGAAACGAAAGTTCCCACAATCACGGTCGGCGAAGCGGTCATGCAGTTGGAGTTGGCAGGGCAAAACATGTTGGTGTTTCGCAATCATAAGCATGGCGGTGTGAATGTCGTATACCGTCGTGATGACGGTAACATTGGCTGGATCGACCCGCGCAACGTAAAATAATGCGCGCCACCCTTAGGCGCAGGATGTAAGCAGCCCATGGAACTATCAAGTCTGCTGAGCCTCGGCGCAGTCCGAATCTTCAGCCATACCACGAGCAAAAAGCGCCTTTTTCATGATATCGGAGAGGTGGTTTCGTCAGCCTATGGCCTGAATGCATCCGTGGCGATTGATGGGTTGCAAGAACGCGAAAGCCTTGGCCCCACAGGTGTGGGCCATGGCATCGCGTTGCCGCATGCGCGTTTGCAAGAATTGGACCGGATCGTCGGCGTCTTCCTGCGACTGGAAAAGCCGCTGGATTACGATTCGGTGGATCGGCTGCCGGTTGATCTGGTCTTTGCCTTGTTCGCGCCCAAGGACTCGGGCGTGGATCATTTGAAAGCGCTGGCGCTGGTGTCACGCACCATGCGCAACAGTGGCGTTTGCACCAAGCTGCGCTCCAACGCTGAACCCGCCAAGCTGCATGCCATCTTGACCGAGGCCAATGCGTCGCAAGCGGCCTGATCTGGTGGCGGGACCCGCGTTCCCTGTGGTGCAGCCCGCGTTCAAGGGTCTCTTGAAGGCGCAGGCGCTGGCCGAAGGGTTTGCCGATATGGGTATTTGTGCGCCTGACGCGACGCCTGACACTGCCGGGCGTTTGGCACAATTTGTCCAGCAGGGGCACCACGGCCAAATGGCATGGATGGCAGAGCGGATGGGCTGGCGCGGTTCTGCCGCCGCTTTATGGCCCGAAGCCCGATCCGTCATCATGCTGGCCGAGGTTTATACCCCCGCTGAAAACCCGTTGGCCGTGTTGCAACTGCGCGACCGGGCGGCGGTATCTGTGTATGCGCAAGGGCGGGATTATCATGATCTGGTCAAAAAGCGCCTGAAGCGGCTGGGGCGCTGGATGGTCGAACAGACCGGGGCGCAGATCAAGGTTTTCGTGGACACCGCCCCGGTTATGGAAAAGCCATTGGCACAGGCGGCGGGTCTGGGCTGGCAAGGCAAACACACCAATCTGCTAAGCCGGGATCTGGGCAATTGGTTCTTTCTGGGTGCGATTTTTACGACGCTGGATTTGCCAAAAGACCAAGCGGAAAGCAGCCATTGCGGCAATTGCACCGCCTGTCTGGATATTTGCCCGACCAAAGCCTTCCCCGCCCCCTACCAGTTGGATGCGCGACGCTGCATTTCCTATCTGACGATCGAACACAAAGGCCCGGTGGACCCAGAACTGCGGCCCTTGCTGGGCAACCGGATTTACGGTTGTGACGACTGCTTGGCGGTTTGCCCTTGGAACAAATTCGCGGTGGATGCCTCTGAGATCGGCTATCAACCGCGCGTCGGCGCCCCCTTGCTGGCAGAGCTGGCCGTTCTGGACGACGCTGCGTTTCGCGTGCGCTTTTCCGGCAGCCCGGTCAAACGCATTGGCCGTGATCGCTTTGTGCGCAACGTGCTTTACGCGATTGGCAACTCGGGGGATGCTTCGCTTGCAAAGGTGGCGGCAGGCCTGATCCACGACCCTGACGCGGCCGTGGCAGATGCGGCGACCTGGGCGGTGACCCGCCTTCGCTGATACAGGGTGCGGCACGGATCGCCAAGACTTTGACCGGGTTTTGTGCTAGGCTTTGAGAACAGCAGCTATGGGAGGATGAAATGAGCAAGCACCTTGCAGATCACCGAACCCCGTCAGAAGGCGCGCGGCTTCGGCAGTTTATCAATTTGGAAAAGCAAAATGGTACTGTGGGGCGACACCCCGCCTTCCGGATCATCGCGCAACGCAAGATCGACAGTTCCGGTGCGCGACGCCTACAGGAATTTCTGCGGATCGAGCGTGGCATAACGGTCTAAGGGCCGTGATCTTTTCACGGTAAATC
>JBLIGH010000269.1:0-4858 GCA_047636855.1 Pseudorhodobacter sp. | reverse complement strand
TGCAGCGGCCATTCGTTCGGCCTTTTTCCCAACGGGATCTGTTCCGTCCGTCGCTTTCCAGATCACGCCAGAGGCGCTGGACCCTAAAGCGTTGGAAGTGAGCCTGAAAATTGACGGTGCAGAGGTCGCCTTTAAACAAGGCAGCGGTCAACCGCCGCCGGTTGGCATCACTTGGCCCGGATCTGCGGGCTTTGCCAGCGTGACCTTTAACCCGCCCTTGCCAGGGCTGGAAAATGAGCTGCGACGTGATGGGCCGTGGGGCTGGTTCCGCCTATTGGATGCGGCCTCGATCCGCCGCACCAATACCACCGATAAGAACCGTGTGATCTTCAACGTGGGGGGGCGCATCACAATCTTCCAGATGCAATCCGGATCTTCGATTAATGCGTTTGCCCTACCTTCCTTGGGCAAATTCGCTTGCCCGAAGTCTTTCTGATGGATAAGCGGTTCGGCGCCTTCGGAAAACTACCCGCGCTTGGGGATTTTCTGCGTATGGATTTGCCGCAAGGCTTCATTGATCCATGGGACAGATGGCTACAGCAGGGTGTTTTGGACAGCCGAGAGCGTTTGGGCGAGGCTTGGCAGGATTGCTATTTCTCGGCCCCAATATGGCGGTTCAACCTTAGCCCCGGTTTGGTGGGGGCGGCGCCCGTGATGGGCGTTATGATGTCATCGGTTGACCGGGTCGGGCGGCAATTTCCGTTGACATTGGCGATGACCTTGCCAGATGGAAATTCGCCTTTGCTGGACCATTTCCTTTCGGTTCAAACCTTTGCCGCACTGGATGATATCGCCTTGGCGGCATTGGAAGATAGTATGACACGGGATTTTTTGAGAGAACAATTGGCAACAGTTCCGTCCCCTGTTCGGCCCACAAATATCGCCATTACCGAAGCGCAGGGCGGTTTGGTTGTGACCGGGGCTGGTCCAGGGGCTTTGGTGCCCGAACTCGCAGCGGCTTTGACCGCAGGAAAATTCCGCAAACCGAGTGTCTGGTCTGCGGAAACCGAAGATGGCATGCGCATGATGGTATGCGAAGGCCTGCCCGCCGCCGGGCAGATGATTGGCCTGTTCGATATGAACGCACAGGTTTGGCAGAAAACGGAGGCCGAATGACGATCCGCTTCAGCGCGACCACCCATGTGGGAAAGGTGCGCAAAATAAACGAGGACAGCATTCTGTCGCTTCCTGATCAAAAAATTTGGGTGGTTGCCGACGGGATGGGCGGTCACGAAGCTGGCGATTTTGCCAGCCAAACTATCGTCGATACCATTGCGATGATCCAACCCGATCTTTCTCCGGGCGATCTGATGCGTGGATTGCGACAAAGCATTTTGCAGGCCCATACCAATATCCAGGTCGAGGCTGAAAAGCGGTTTAAAGGCTCGATCGGTGCAACCGTTGTCGCCCTGATCTTGACGGACGAGCATTTTGTCGCATTTTGGGCTGGCGACAGCCGCCTTTACCGCTTCCGTGAGGGCAAGATCGAAATGCTGACCACAGACCATTCTTATGTGGCCGAATTGGTGCTTGATGGGCAAATGACATGGGACGAGGCCGAACATCACCCACAATCTAATGCTATCACCCGCGCCGTTGGCGTCGGCGAAGAATTAGAGCTGGATAAAATTCGGGGCGATGTTTTGCCGGGTGACCGGTTTTTGATCTGCTCTGATGGCTTGACGAAGTATGCGGGCTTTCAGACACTTCAAAAAATGGTCGTGGGGGCCCCGATAGAAACCGTGGCTGAAAGCCTGCAGAACCTTGCCTTGGCCTCTGGTGGGGCAGACAATATTTCGATTATCGTTGTTGATGTGAACTAATTTTAAGCGACCCAAGATTGGCTTCGGCCGTGGTACTATAAGAAGGATCTGCTCTTTTTCGGGCGGTGATCGTGGTGCAAAGTTTAGGACAAGATACGTGTCTTGTCTGCAATTGATCTGAGACAGGGAGTTATGGCATGCCAGAGGGTGATCTGAACCCCGCGCAAGAAAAGTTCTTTTCGCGCTATATTAACAAGGGTCTGTTCGCGAAAGCGCGCGGCAAGAAGGACGCGGAATTTGCCGCAGCCTTTGCGGGCTATAAAATCGCAGATGCTACAGCGATTGCGGCGCTTTCGGGTTTGCCAAATTACGGCACTGGCAGTGCAGAAGCCGATGAAAAAAGTGAATTATTTGCGCGTTATCAGGCCGTGCAGGATGAGACGCTTAAAAAACAAGGTAACAACACCACCGCGATCGCTGCTTGTGTGCAGGCCAAATCAGACCTTGATTTGATCACGGGGCAGGCCAAGGCGTTGATGGATAAGGCCCTGACGGATGACACGTTGGACGGGCCGCACCGCATCCAATTGTTAAAACAAACCGCCTATTTGCATTTGGCCGAAGTGATTGAAGAATTCGATGCAAAAGCAGCGCCTTTGCTTGCACAAATCGCCGAAAATTCCGACGGCATGAAAATCTCGCTCCCAATGGGTGTGGAACTGCGCGATGGGGTGAAAACCCTGCGCGAGGATGTGGTGGCGGTGCCCAGCACGTTGGAGGTTGCGGCGGCCAAAGAGGCATTGGACAGCATCACCAAGCAAGCCGATCAGCTTTTGGCAACCAAGCTTGCAGCCGTTACAAGCTTTGCAGGCTCTGATACCTTGGTTATCGTCTTGGCCAATGCAAAGCTTGATGGCCAAATCCAGAGCGGTTTGAGCATCGCAAAAGCCAATGCCGAGCAGATGGGCACTTGGGATGTGCCGGACGCACAATCCTTCGCCTCCGAAACAGAGAAGCTGAACAGCCGCGCGTTGGTATTGTTTGGAAAAACAACCGCGACGGCCAAAACCGAAGCCGATGACGCGAGTGCACAGCGCAATGCGTTACTGGACGAGATTTCGGCGCTGAATGCCCGTAGCAACAAGGCCATTCAGGATAAAAAATTCGCCTTTGGGCAGTTGTTTCGTGATGTCGAAGCGCGTTTTGGCGTGGTAGAGCGCGCCTTTCGCGATATTGATGACACGAGTTTTGCCAAGGGGCAGGCGGGCCCGATCATTGATTTTCTGGGACTGACGCGAACGGCCATCAATGATTTGAACGGCTATAATACCGCTGCACTTGTGGCGGCAAAGAAGCTGGTCGATCAAGCGGCGCTCATTGTCACCAATGCGCAAAAAGCCTCTGCGATCAATGAACGTTTGACGGACCAACTGGTCGAGATCGGCAGGGTCATCGCCTATGGAACCGGGAAACAGAATGCGTTATCGGCAAAATTTATTGACTATAAGCAAGAGCATGACGATCTGAGCCGAAACTGGCAGACCATGCTGTTGTCGGATGCCACAACCGCCGTACGTGGTTTTGTGACCCGGGTTGCTGCGGATGTTCAGCTGACGAAAGCGATTGATCTGCGCCGCGTTGCAGCCCGCGCCGAGCTGGCGTTGACCCAAAAAGATTTGGAATTGTTTAACACGGCCTATGGCAAAATGCTGGCGGCCCATGGGCGCAAGGTGAAACCCTATGAGGGGGATATTACCCGTGATCTTGCGAATGTAGAGGTTTGGATCGAGACCAAATTCACCTTGTCATTCTATGACGGTATTGATGCCACGTTGACCCGATTGCGCACCGAAATTGGCGGATTGTTTGGCGGCTTACAGGCGACGGACGGGAAATCGGATGATGACCTGAACACCGAAGCGGTCGCTTTGCAAAAAGAGTTGATGGCGCTGTCGCAACAAACCACGTTGGTGATGACAGATCGCGGCGAAGAGGTGGACCCGCTAGCGTTGAAATCCGCAAGGGCGGCTGTTGCGGCGCAGATTGCCAAGCTGTCGACCCGCAGCGATCTGCTGGGGCACGACAATGATTTGGAACGCCAGCGCACAGAAGATGCCGAGGCGAAAGAGGCCTATCTTCTGGAGGCGCGCGATTGGGTTAAAAGCACCGATGACGCCGTGAAAGCGGCACAGCCGGGCGACCCGATGAACCAATACCGCGACGATGTGAAAGCGCAGATGGACAGGGTCTCGGGCACAATCAAAACAGTGATCAAGGGCGCGCCGGTGCAATTTGCGGCGTCAGAGCTGGCTTTTGTCAAAAAGACGGTTCTCAGCATTATCGCACGCGGCCCCCGGACGACCAAGAACGAGTTGGGCCGGATGGCAGCTGATTGGGCGACGGCGGTAGATGGCTTCGCGGATAACTGCACCGAATTCTTGGATCTGGTTCAGATTTTTGCTGACAATCAGGAAGTGAGTGCTGCGCATAAATCGCTGAAATCGTCGCTAACCGCAGTGGTGAACCGGCTGGATCGCACTGCCTTCGACGGGGTTGCGGCGGATTTGACCGTAGCGCGAAATATAGCGTCAGCCCGCGAAAAGGCACTGCAAAAGGTACGTTATTTCAATGATCTGTTGTTGAAAGACCCCGTGATCCAGCAATGCGTGCTGAACCCATTTGGCTACCGCGATTTTGCCTCGCCCATCGCCCGGCGTCTGCGCCAGATCGAACTCAACGTTCTGCGCGCGGCTTGATCGCGAAAATAGGAGCTGAACCATGGCCAAAGACCCCAATGTCTCGCCCGATGATCCGCGCTTGAAATGGCTTGAAACTGTAACCGGCTGCGCGGCGCAATCGAGCAAAAATCTGGATGAGGTCGCAGAACGCAAAGAGTCGCAGGACATGGTGAACATGCGTCTGCCCGACACGGCCCGGGACGAGATCAAAGCCTCGTTGATGGCGCTGACTGTCAAGGTCGGCAGTAAAAGCATGAAAGTTCTGGATGGCGGTGGCGATACTGACAGCGAGATCGACACGGTTCATCACGTGCCAAAACTAACAGAAGCGCTGTCGGAAGAAGACCTGAAAGTGCT
>JBLIGH010000268.1:0-4897 GCA_047636855.1 Pseudorhodobacter sp. | reverse complement strand
CGGTGTATTGGCTGGGCTCGGCCAAGCATAACAACGAACAGGCCTATCTGTTCCGCAAGTTCGCAGCTTACTGGGGCTCTAATAACGTAGATCACCAAGCGCGGATCTGCCATTCGACCACCGTGTCGGGTGTGGCCAATACATGGGGCTACGGCGCCATGACCAACAGCTATAACGATATCCACAAATCCCGGGCGATCTTCTTGATCGGTGGTAACCCCGCCGAGGCGCATCCGGTGTCTTTGCTGCATATGCTTAAGGCCAAGGAAGAAAACAACGCGCCGTTTATCGTGGCTGACCCCCGCTTTACCCGTACCGCAGCCCACGCAGATGAATTCATGCGCATTCGTCCCGGCTCGGATGTCGGTGTGATTTGGGGTATGCTTTGGCACATCTTTGAAAACGGCTGGGAGGATAAAGAGTTCATCCGTACCCGCGTTTGGGGGATGGACCAGATCCGCGCCGAGGTTAAAAAGTGGAACCCAGAGGAAACCGAGCGCGTAACAGGCGTGCCCGGCAGCCAGATGGAGCGGGTTGCCCGCACTTTGGCCAACAACCGTCCCGGCACGCTGATCTGGTGCATGGGTGGCACACAGCACACCAACGGCAATAACAACACCCGCGCTTACTGCATCTTGCAGCTTGCACTGGGCAATATGGGCGTATCAGGCGGCGGCACCAATATTTTCCGCGGCCATGACAACGTACAAGGTGCAACCGACCTTGGCGTGCTTAGCCATGACCTTCCGGGGTATTACGGTCTTGCACCCGGCGCCTGGGCCCATTGGGCGCGTGTCTGGGACGAGGATCTTGACTGGTTGACGGGCCGTTTTGTGACGCTGAAAGGACCAGACGGCAACCCCGTGCTGGACGCAGATGGCAAAGAGCGCAGTCTGATGAACGAGAACGGCATTCCGGTTTCGCGCTGGATTGACGGCGTGTTGGAAGACAAAGCCAATATCGATCAGAATGACAACATCAAGGTTATGGTTCTGTGGGGGCATGCGCCCAACTCGCAGACCCGTATGACCGAGATGAAAACGGCGATGGAAAAGCTGGACACGCTGGTGGTCATCGATCCGTTCCCGACCGTATCAGCCGTTTTGCATGATCGTACCGATGGCGTCTATCTGCTGCCAGCCACCACGCAGTTTGAAACCCGGGGGTCTGTCACGGCCTCCAACCGCTCGCTTCAGTGGCGCGACAAGATCATGGAGCCGCTGTTCGAAAGCAAGACAGATCACGAGATCATCACGCTCTTCGCCAAGAAGTTTGGTTTCGCCGACCGTTTGCTGCGCAATATCAGCATGGACAGCGAGAACGAGCCGAATGTCGAAGACATCACGCGCGAGTTTAACCGTGGTATGTGGACGGTCGGCTATACCGGGCAAAGCCCCGAGCGGATCAAGCTGCATATGGCCAACCAGCATACATTTGACCGCACCACCTTGCAGGCCATTGGTGGTCCGGCAGATGGCGATTATTACGGCCTGCCATGGCCGTGCTGGGGCACCCCCGAGATGAACCATCCCGGCACGCCTAACCTTTACGATATGTCCAAACCCGTTTCTAAGGGTGGCTTGACCTTCCGCGCCCGCTTTGGCGTTGAACGGGACGGCGAAAACCTGTTGGCCGAGGGCGTCTATTCGGTCGGGTCCGAAATTCAGGATGGCTATCCTGAATTCACCATGCAGATGCTGATGGATCTGGGCTGGGACAAGGATTTGACCGATGTCGAGCGCGCCGCGATTGAGCGGGTTGGCGGGCCGGCCGCAAACTGGAAGACCGACCTTTCGGGCGGCATCCAGCGGATTGCGATCTTGCATGAATGTGCGCCTTACGGCAACGCCAAGGCCCGCACGGTTGTGTGGACCTTCCCCGACCCTGTACCGCTGCACCGCGAGCCGCTTTACACCAACCGCCGCGATCTGGTCGAAGATTACCCGACCTATAGCGACCGCAAACTGTACCGTTTGCCGACACTTTATGCCTCGATCCAAGCCAAGGATTTCTCGAAGGATTACCCGATTATCCTGACATCCGGCCGTTTGGTGGAATATGAGGGCGGCGGCGACGAGACACGCTCTAACCCTTGGCTTGCCGAATTGCAGCAAGACATGTTCATCGAGATCAACCCGCGCGATGCCAACAACCTTGGGGTTCGTGACAAAGCGCAGGTCTGGGTCGAGGGGCCAGAGGGCGGCAAGGTCAAGGTGATGGCGATGGTCACCGAACGGGTGGGGGCGGGCGTTGCCTTCATGCCATTCCACTTTGGCGGCCATTTCCAAGGCGAAGATCAGCGCAGCAAATATCCCGAAGGGGCTGATCCGATCGTTTTGGGCGAAAGCACCAACACGGCGCAGACCTATGGCTACGACTCGGTGACCTTGATGCAAGAAACCAAGGCAACCCTTTGCAAAATCTCTGCGGCTTAAGGAGCAAACATCATGGCAAGAGCGAAATTTCTATGTGATGCCGAACGCTGCATCGAATGCAATGCCTGCGTTACGGCCTGTAAAAACGAGCACGAAGTTCCGTGGGGCATTAACCGCCGCCGGGTCGTGACGATCAATGACGGCAAGCCGGGCGAGCGGTCAATCTCGGTCGCTTGTATGCATTGTTCGGACGCGCCTTGCATGGCGGTCTGCCCGACTGATTGCTTCTATCAAACCGACGATGGCATTGTTTTGCACTCCAAAGATCTGTGCATCGGCTGCGGTTACTGCTTCTATGCCTGCCCCTTTGGCGCGCCGCAGTTTCCACAAGCGGGCAACTTTGGCTCTCGTGGTAAGATGGACAAATGCACCTTCTGCGCTGGTGGCCCCGAGGAAGACAATTCGACCGCCGAGTTCTCTAAATACGGGCGCAACCGGATTGCCGAGGGTAAGTTGCCGATCTGCGCCGAGATGTGTTCGACAAAGGCGCTGCTGGCAGGGGACGGCGATGTCGTATCGTCCATCTACCGCGAGCGGGTCGTGTCGCGCGGCTTTGGGTCTGGTGCTTGGGGCTGGGGTACAGCCTACGAGACAAAAGTCCCGACACGGTAAATCGAGTTGACCCTGCGGCGTAAGCAGGGTCACCGCATTTGGCAAATCTTCCGCCCGTGGCGCCGATTGGTGTTGCGGGCTGATGTCCCGTATTGACCCTATATTCAGGTGGTAGCGATGACCCCGAGACCTTTCTTTCTGATGATCGTGGCCATGCTGATTTTGGCCATTACACCTTTGGCGTCACAGGCCCAAGATTTGCCTGCAACGGACCGTTCGGCCACCGGCGGGGCAACGACGCTAGAGGATATTCTGACGCGTCAACAAGGTCAAAAAGTTGACGACAGCTACCGCAGCACCAATATCGGCGACCCTGACGCGGCAGCGCCTGCGACAGACCAGCTGGGCACTTTGGGCGGCCCCTCACAGACAGATGACTGGCGCGCGTTGCGCTATAACAAAGCAGATGTGACCGTATCATCGCGCAGCCCTGCGGCAGATGTGCTGATCCAGGATGGCGGAATGACCTGGTTGCAGTTTCGGCAAGGGCCGCTGGCGACCTATGGTGGCTGGGCCATGCTTGGAATGATCGCCCTGCTGGTGGTTTTCTATCTGATCCGCGGAAAAATCCGGATTGATGGTGAATTATCCGGGCGCAAAGTTCTTCGGTTCCCCTCGGTCGAACGCTTTGCCCATTGGCTTTTGGCGGGGTCGTTTATGTTGCTGGCGGTGACTGGGTTGGTGCAACTGTTTGGCCGGCATTTCATCATTCCGCTGATCGGCCACGAGGCATTTTATCCGGTGGCGATAGCCGGGAAATGGGTCCACAACAACGTCGCTTGGGCGTTCATGCTGGGGCTGATCATGGTCACCGTGTTTTGGCTGGCCCATAATATCCCCAACAAGCATGACCTGAAATGGCTGGCGGTGGGCGGCGGGTTGTTTTCCAAAGGGGTGCATCCGCCCGCGAAAAAGTTCAACGCCGGGCAAAAACTGATCTTTTGGGCTGTGATCGTGCTGGGTGTATCGATCTCGGTTTCGGGGATGTCGCTGTTGTTCCCGTTCGAGCTGCCTATGTTTGCCGCCACGTTTGAGCTGATGAACAATTGGGGTCTGCCGCAGATCTTGGGTCTGGGCGAGCTGTCCACGACATTGACGCCCCATGCTGAAATGCAGCTTGCGCAGTCTTGGCACGCCATTGTGGCCTTCGTCTTTATGGTGATCATTATTGCGCATATCTATCTTGGCTCTGTCGGGATGGAGGGGGCTTTCGACGCGATGGGCTCTGGCGAGGTTGACGAGCAATGGGCAAAGGAACACCATGGGCTATGGCTGGCCGAGGTGAAGGCAAAAGAGGCCGCTGCGCGCGATGCGACCCCCGCCGAATAAAGCGATGCCTCGGTGTAGGCGATTGACATAACCCAAAGGGGGCAGACGCAGGTCTGCGGCCCAAACGACACAAGGAATGACGTGAATGAAAAGCATGTTTTCGGCTTTTCTGGCCATTGGCCTGGTGGCGGTGCTGGCCAGTTTTGGGCTTGGAAATGCCGGGTTTTCGGCGCAAGAGGTAACAAGCAGCCCCTCAGTCCGATTGGACTAGTGAAAGGCAAAGTGCCTGTATGACGCGACCTGGTTTAAGCGAAGCCCCACCTGCAGCCGCGCCGGAAGGCTTGGAAATTGATGGCATTTTGGCCAACGTTTCCATCCTTGTGGTGGATGACGAGCCGGGAATGCGCAACTTTTTGGTGCGCACCTTGGGGCCGCGTTGCAAGCGGATCGAAGAGGCTGCAAGCGCCGAGGCGGCGACGAAGCTGATGGATGGCTATCACTTTGATCTGGTCATTCTGGACAATGTAATGCCGGGGCAGTCCGGTTTGGACTGGCTGTCCGAGCAACGCCGGGTGGGTTTG
>JBLIGH010000267.1:0-4925 GCA_047636855.1 Pseudorhodobacter sp. | reverse complement strand
CCCCAATAACCCCGGCGGCGTTGAATACCCCGCAGCAACGCTCGCTGCGTTTCGCGATCTGGCGCGCAAACACGGGCTCGCGTTGATCGTCGATGAAACCTACCGCGATTTTGACAGCCGCAGCGGCGCCCCACATGATCTGTTTACCGATCCCGACTGGGCAGATACGTTCATCCATCTCTACAGCTTTTCCAAAGCCTACCGGCTGACCGGCCACCGCGTCGGCGCGGTCGTCGCCTCAGAATCCCGCTTGGCGGAAGTCGAAAAGTTTCTCGATACCGTCGCAATTTGCCCCAACCAACTGGGCCAGATCGCAGCCCTTTGGGGCCTGCGCAACCTTTCGCAATGGGTCGCGGGCGAGCGCGCCGAAATTTTGGGCCGTCGGGCCGCAATGATTGATGGCTTCAAAGGCCTCCCCGATTGGCAGGTTTTGGGCTGTGGCGCCTATTTCGCCTATGTTGCCCATCCCTTCGACATCGCCTCAGACGATCTTGCCCGGGCCTTGGTTCAAAAAGCCAGCGTCCTGACTTTGCCCGGCACCATGTTCCAACCCAAAAACAGCCCCGACGGCAAACGCCAGCTTCGCATCGCCTTCGCCAATATAGACCAAAGCGGCATCGCAGAGCTGTTCCAACGGCTCAAAACCTTCGCGTTGTAAGCCTTTCATCTGTTTAAAAATATCCCACGGGGGTCTGGGGGTGTGAAACCCCCAGCTTTGTGCGCTTTGTCAAAGCCACATTGCCTTGCCCCCGCGCGCCGAACCCCCTAGATATAGACGAGCAAAAAAATCACCGACAGGCATTTGTTATGGCAAAATCGACCGAAGACACCCCAAAGAAAAAAAGCAAAGGCGCTTCCATGGTGGTTTGGGCCTTGATGGCCATGCTTGTCTTGGGCTTGGGCGGATTTGGCGTTACAAATTTTGGCGCTGGCAATGCCGCGATCGGCAGCGTCGGCGACCGCGATATCGAAATGAACGATTATGCCCGCTCGCTCCAACAAGAAATCAACGCTTTGACGGCGCAAATCGGCACGCCAATAACCATGCAGCAAGCGCTAAGCCTTGGCATTGACCGCCAGGTCCGCCAGCAATTGATCAACACGGCGGCGTTGGACAATGAAGCGGCCCGTATTGGTGTTTCTGCGGGCGGCGAACGTGTTGCGCGCGAAATCACCTCGATATCAAGCTTTGCGGGCGCTTCGGGCAGCTTTGATCCAGAATCCTACCGCTTCGCATTGCAGCGCAGCAATCTGACCGTAGCGGCTTACGAGCAACGTCTGCGCGAAGATATGGCACGCGCCTTGCTGCAAGGTGCTGTGGCCAGCGGCTTTGTTGCCCCAAACCAGATCACCGATACGCTTTACACCTTTATCTCTGAACGCCGCAGCTTCAACGAATTGCGGCTGTCTGAAACGGACCTTGCAGCCTTGCCAGGCGATCCAACCGAAGAAGACCTGAAGGCGCATTACGAGGCCAACATTGCGGAATTCACCAAACCCGAAGCGCGGCGCATCACCTATGCCGCCCTTTTGCCCGAAAGCATCGCAGATCAGATAGACGTCGACGAGGCAAGCCTGCGCCGCGTCTATGACGAGCGCAAAGCCGAGTTTCAGCAACCAGAACGCCGCTTGGTCGAACGTCTGGTCTATCTTGATGACGCCAGCGCAGAGGCGGCCAAAGCCAAGCTAGAGGCAGGCAGCAGCTTTGAAGGTTTGGTTGCCGAGCGTGGCTTGGAACTGATCGATATCGACATGGGCGACATGGCCCAAGAAGATCTGGGTGCGGCGGGCGATGCGCTTTTTGCGCTGACCGAGCCGGGTGTGGTCGGTCCTTTCGCCTCCAATCTTGGGCCCGCTTTGTTCAGGATGAACGGCATTCTTGCCGCCCAAAACACCAGTTTCGAGGATGCACGCGCCGATCTGTCGGTTGAATTTGCAGCCGACGCAGCACGACGCGCGATTGATGATCTGATCGAAGACTTAGATGACCGGCTTGCAGGCGGTGCCACCCTTGAAGATCTGGCCGCCGAAACCGAGATGAGCTTGGCCGTGATCGATTTGGCTGACGACACCAATGAAGGTATCGCCGCTTATCCTGCGTTCCGCACGGCTGCAACCGCTGTAACAGATGGCGATTTCCCCGAAATTGTGCAACTTGAAGATGGCGGCGTCTTTGCGTTGCGCCTTGATGAAATTGTACCGCCAACGCCCATTCCTTTGGAAGAGACGCGCGACGCGGTTGAAGAAAGCTGGCGTGCTACAGCCTTGGCCAATGCCCTGTCCGAGCGTGCAATTGCAATCAAATCCCAGATCGAGGCCGGGGCTTCCTTAGGGGCTTTTGGCATCGTTTCGGTTGTGCCATCGATTGCCCGGACCAGCACGCTAGACGGTCGCCCCGCAGATATTGCACGGCAGATTTTCACCATGCAAGAAGGTCAGGCGCGTGTCATCGAAGCGGCAGGCTACGTGGCTGTTGTTGTGCTGGACGCCGTCACACCGGGCGACAAAACCAGTGACGATGCGGCAGCCTTGAAAGCGGCGATTTCGGTTCAAGCCGAGCAGGGTTTGGGACAGGATGCATTCTTGCTTTTCACCAATGCCCTGACCAGCTCTGCCGGGATCAGCATCGATGATGCTGCGATTGCAGCGGTCCATACTCAATTCCAGTAAAGGTCTTTTAAGATGGCAAAGCTGACTCCCGACTTTGCAGCGTTTGAAAAAGGCTGGACCGAAGGCCGCAATCAGCTGGTCTATGCCCGGCTGGCCGCTGATCTGGATACGCCGGTTTCGCTGATGCTGAAGCTGGGCGAAGCGCGCGAAGATACCTTCATGCTGGAATCGGTCACCGGCGGCGAAGTGCGCGGCCGCTATTCCGTGGTCGGCATGAAGCCCGATCTGATCTGGCGTTGCCGCGATAAGGCGGTCGAGATCAACCGGGAAGCCCGGATTGATCCCACCGCATTTGTTGCGCAAAGCGATGCCCCGCTTGAGAGCCTGCGTGCTTTGATCGCGCAAAGCAGGATCGAGATGCCCGATGACTTGCCTGCAATTGCAGCCGGTCTTTTTGGCTATCTCGGCTATGACATGATCCGCCTGGTCGAAAATTTGCCGGATGTGAACCCGGACCCGCTGGACCTGCCCGATGCGGTTTTGATGCGGCCTTCGATTGTGGCCGTGCTGGACGGGGTGAAGGGCGAAGTCACCATCGTGGCCCCGGCGTTCGTTTCTTCCGGCCTCAACGCCCGCGCGGCCTATGCCCAAGCCGCGGAACGCGTGATGGACGCCTTGCGCGATCTAGACCGAATTCCAACGGCAGAACGAACCTTTGGCGAAATCGCCCCCTTGGGCGATGCGGTGTCGAATTTCACGCCCGATGCCTACCGGGCAGCGGTGGAAAAAGCCAAGGATTACATTCGCGCCGGGGATATCTTTCAGGTCGTGCCCAGCCAGCGTTGGAAGCAGCGGTTTGAGCTGCCACCCTTTGCATTTTACCGCTCGCTTCGCCGGACAAACCCTTCGCCATTTATGTTTTTCTTCAACTTCGGCGGGTTCCATGTGGCCGGGGCCAGCCCCGAAATCCTTGTGCGCCTGCGTGATGGCGAGGTGACAGTGCGCCCGATTGCCGGCACCCGCAAACGCGGTGCGACGCCAGCAGAAGACCGCGCCAATGAATTGGATTTGCTAAGCGATCCCAAAGAGCTGGCAGAGCATCTGATGCTTTTGGATCTGGGTCGCAATGATGTGGGCCGCGTTGCCAAAATCGGCACGGTGCGGCCAACGGAAGAATTCATCATCGAACGCTACAGCCATGTAATGCATATCGTGTCGAATGTGGTGGGGCAGATCGCCGATGGGCAAGATGCGCTATCGGCATTGCTTTCCGGCCTGCCCGCAGGCACAGTATCGGGTGCGCCCAAAGTCCGAGCGATGGAGATCATCGACGAGTTGGAACCTGAAAAGCGCGGCGTCTATGGCGGCGGGATCGGCTATTTCGCGGCAAATGGCGAGATGGATTTTTGCATTGCCCTGCGCACGGCGGTGCTAAAGGATAACTATCTTTATACGCAAGCGGGTGGCGGTGTGGTTTATGACAGCGACCCGGAATCCGAATTTCAAGAAACGATCAACAAATCTAATGCCTTGAAGGCAGCGGCCGAAGGTGCTGGATTTTTCGTACACCGCGGCAATCGATAAGCGGCAGGGCATGCGGAAAGGGCTGCCTGCCCCCTCGCTTGCCGTTAAGGGCTATTTCCCCCGGGGATGTTTTTCTGAAAAAACCTGCGAAACGGTTGCTGGCCTTGCGGCCGTTATTGCACCGTCATTGCCGCGGTGATCGGCGCTAAAGCGACCGTTGCCGCGCGCCCCTCGACAGCCCATTCCAACAGGGCTGCGATGGTTTCGGGCCGTGTTTCACCGAAAACCACGACGCGCCCGTCTTGCGCGGATTTGAAGGCGGCGCGATCCAAAAGGCGACGGATGGTCGGGGTGGATTCGCCCTCGGCATCCAAGCGGCGGTAAATCGTGGCATTGTGCAGGCCCTCGCGCCGCGCAATTTGAGAGGCGGCGTTGAGGCCACGGTCCCACGACAGCACCCCCCGCCCCTGATCCGCGATGACCCCCAAGACCTGTGCGGCCAGCGTGCGATTGCCTTGAAAGCCCGCGCTTTCAATATCGACCACAGCGACGGCCTCGGGCAGATTTCGCGCATGCTCTTCAAATGTCACGGCGATATCAACGGCTGTGGCACCAATGGGCAGCCCAGTGGCCAACATCACCACCTCTTGCCCGGCCTTGCGGTACAGCGCGGCCGCGGATGCCGCATAGGGGGCAGAAGGGTCCAGCACGAAGCTGACGGGAAAAGGCAGATTGGCAAGGGCGTCGCGGTCCAGATCGGGGCCGTCCGTATCGACCAGCAGAACCGCAAA
>JBLIGH010000266.1:0-4961 GCA_047636855.1 Pseudorhodobacter sp. | reverse complement strand
CGCTCGCTTGAATTTTCGCCCGTATCTTGGGTGTCGTCGTTGCCTGGCTATGAAGTTGGATCAGCATTGAGCGTTCTCCCGAATGTCACCCAAAACCGATCTTGCCAAGAAAAGGGCAGATCGGCGAGGATCTATGTGATCATCCGGGATGGAACAGTTAACCAATTAGCGGCGCAATTCTCCTTCAGGTTACCCACATGCAGCGAAAGGTTGTGAGACTTATGAGAAGGATACACTCATGCATGTTGAAACACGAACAACCATCGCCCAGATGTTACTGGCCCCGGGTGCCGTTCTGAACATCTCTGAAGTGCTCCGCAGTTTGGACCAATGCCTGCATCAGCGCGTTGGTCACGCCTATAAAGTGTTTTGGGAGAAAGATGATCTGATCCGCGCAGAGTTTGAAGAGGGACATTTTTTCCTCAACGTCAGCTTTCCGGAGGATGAGGCGAATGGGGCGGCCCTGACCATCGCCACAAGTTTCACCCCTGTCGATTGTATTGCAAGTTCGGTCCAGGCAGAGCAACAATCCTTGATAAAGGATTTTCTGGACGCGGTGGCTGCACGCCTTAACGTGGCGCGGGTGATTTGGTTGGAAACTGTCCTGCCACCTTGTGATGCAACCATAGAGTTTTTGGCGGAAGAACTGTCGTTGCGATTGGCAGGCACGCCTTCCGATACGGCACGCGAAACCGGTCCTTTCCTCCAAAATTCTGGCAAGCCCACACTCGGCGAAGATGTAAAACGGCATCTTTGGCATGGCATTAACGGCTTTCAAGGCCCGTTCTCGCAGCATGGCTTAACTTGACCTGACGACGCACAATTTCAATTGACCCCGTGACAGCAAAGCCTCGCGGGGTCATTGTGCATTTCAAAGGGTTGCATAAAACCCAAATTTGCGGCTAATCAGGATTAGGGCGCAGGCCCCTGCCGTTCGCCGGGACATGTGCCCGTTGGTGAAGCCTGAGACCGCAACACTGCTCTTCCTCCCTCTCCTAAGGGTCGCGCAAGACAGGACGGCAATGCGAACACCGACGCGTCAACGCGTGACCTTTTTGAAAGGCACGACGATGAACGACTATCCAGATTTGGAAACACTGAAAGCGCAGGCCAAACGTCTGCGCCAAACTTTGGCAAAAAGCGGCACCGAAGTGAGCCATTCGCGCGCGTTAGAACTTTTGGCCCAATCCATGGGTCTGCAAGATTGGAATACCCTTCATGCGAAGATCGGCAATGCAGCGATTGGCTGGCAGTTGGGGCAAAAGATACGCGGCCGTTACCTTGGCCATGCGATCACCGGCCGCATTCACGCCGTAACCTCATTGCCCGGCGGGTTTTTCCGGCTTGTTTTGGATTTCGATCAACCGGTTGATGTCGTGGCATCCGAGCATTTTTCATCGTGGCGTCGCAGGGTCAGTGCAACGATCGGCGCAGACGGCGAAACTTTCGCCAAAACCTCGGACGGGCAACCGCATCTGCGCCTGCTTCGATAAGCAGCGCCGCCTTCGCACAGCGTCTGGGGCAGCAAATTGGCACCGATCAGCGCGGTATGTTTAAGCTTCGCATGCACGCAGGGATCACGTATTGCAAATGTGGTGGCGACGCGGGGGCGCTGCCCCCCTGGCCTTGCGGCCATTCCCCCCGGGATATTTTTGAACAGATGAAGCGGGAAAAATTCAGGGTTTGCGGGATGGGGAAAGGCTGGTTCGATTGGGTTTTGGTGGATCTTGCAATCGGATATTAGCGGCATGGATCAGATTGCGATTTCGTGCCTCGCACAACAGACCTTTTCGCTTTGAGCGACGCATTGAAGACATCGGGCGATGCTTCTACCGTTTTGCACGGTGCAAATTGGTGGGTTTCGGGGTTATACCTGCACATGACTGGTGCGACACGTTGCTGTGAGATGGCGTTACAACGGCTCGCGCGCAGCGCATCGCTGCCTCATATTTGGTCTTTCAGAAACATTGGGGGCAATAATGGCCAGCACGGAATTCAGCTTTACCGGACGCGATGGGCAGCGGCTTGTTGGCCGTTTGGAGCAGCCCGAAGGCGCGCATCGTCAGACGGCCCTTTTCGCGCATTGTTTCACCTGTGGCAAAGACATCTTTGCCGCGCGCCGCATTTCACGCAAGCTGGCTGCGATGGGCATTGCAGTGTTGCGTTTTGATTTCACCGGGCTTGGGCATTCCGAGGGTGAATTCGCCAATTCTGGGTTTTCCGGCAATGTTGCTGATCTGGTTGCGGCGGCAGCGGCGCTGACAGCACAGGGTATGGCCCCGGGCCTATTGGTTGGACATTCGCTGGGCGGGGCTGCGGTGATCGCGGCAGCAGGGCAAATCCCAAGCGTTAAGGCCGTGGCCACACTGGGCGCGCCCGCCGACCCCGCGCATGTCACACATCATTTTGCAGGCGCCGAGGCTGAAATCGAGCAAAATGGCGCCGCAGCCGTGCAGCTTGCCGGGCGCGAATTCACCATCAGCCATGACTTTCTGCGCGACCTGAAATCCTCGCCGCTGACCGAGCATTTGCGCCATTTGAAGCGCGCTTTGTTGATCTTGCATTCGCCAACCGATACCGTGGTCGGCGTCGAGAATGCCTCTGCCTTGTTCACCGCCGCGCGGCACCCCAAAAGCTTTGTGACCTTGGACGGTGCTGACCATCTGTTGTCGCGTGCCGAGGATGCCGATTACGCGGCACAGACCATCGCGATTTGGGCGGCGCGTTATCTGGATATGTCTGCTGCGGACGAAACCATTGCAACGCCCGAGGGGATCACCCGCGTCACCGAGGTTGATCCGGGTGGTTTCTTGCAAGATGTGACACTTGGGGCGCATCACCTGAAAGCCGACGAACCGCGCAGCTATGGCGGCACCGATTTGGGCCCCTCGCCCTATCAGTACCTCGCGGCAGGTTTGGGCGCATGCACCTCGATGACAATCCGCATGTACGCCCGGCGCAAAGGCTGGCCGCTAACGGCAGTTTCGGTTGATGTCAGCCATGGCAAGCAACACGCACCCGATTGCACCGATTGCAGCCCCGGCGATAAGATCGACACCTTTACCCGGGTGATCACCCTGACCGGCGATCTGGATGCAGAGCAGCGCGGCAAACTTATCGCCATTGCTGATAAATGCCCGGTGCATCGCACGTTGGAAGCGCAAGTGCAGATCGTAACCAGATCTGCCTAGCCCAAATGCACTTAGCGACGGCTGGTGAATAGTCCGGTCGTTGCTGTGCCATCCGGGGCGATGAAGCGCAGTAAATCAGACACCCCGCTACCCCGTTCTACCGCGTAACAGGTCCAGCGACCTGCGGGCGGCCAAAGCGAGCAATATTGATCGCCCTGAACCCGCCATTTGCCAGGTTGGTCGTCATAAAGCGTGCTTCCATCGGCGTTGAACTGTTGGATCTTACCGCCCTCGAATTCCACGGTGCGGTCTGACAGCATCTTTGTTATTGCGGCCCCCGCCGCAGGAACCCATTTGAATTCCCCAACGCGGCCAGCCTGCGCCGAAGGGGTGAAAACCATCAAAATCAGGGCCAATACCCCCGCGATAGACCGCATCATTGCCTTGCTCCCTTGCCCTCATAGCTTGCCCAGACTAAGGGAAGGCGCGCCCCTTCCGCAACGCAAAGCTCTTTAACCGAAAGGCCCTCGATCCATGATCCCGCGTTATTCCCGCCCTGAGATGGTTGCCATCTGGTCCCCGGAAACGAAATTCAAAATCTGGTTCGAGATCGAGGCCCATGCTTGCGACGCCCAGGCCGCCATCGGTGTGATCCCGAAGGAAAACGCAGCGGCGGTTTGGAAAGCCAAGGATGTGACCTTCGATGTCGCCCGGATTGACGAGATTGAGGCCGTCACAAAACATGACGTGATCGCTTTTCTCACGCATTTGGCCGAACATATTGGGGCGGATGACGCCCGGTTTGTGCATCAGGGCATGACCTCTTCGGATGTTCTGGACACCACGTTAAACGTGCAGCTGGTCAAAGCGACGGATCTTTTGCTGGTCGGCATGGACCGGGTTTTGGCCGCCCTGAAATCCCGCGCTTTTGAGCATAAAGACACGGTTCGCATCGGGCGCAGCCATGGCATCCATGCCGAACCCACGACGATGGGGCTGACCTTCGCGCGGTTCTATGCCGAAATGCATCGCGGTCGCGCACGTCTGGTCAATGCCCGGGCCGAGATTGCCACCGGTGCGGTTTCCGGCGCTGTCGGCACTTTCGCCAATATCGACCCTTCGGTCGAAGAGCATGTCTGCAAAATGATGGGCCTCTCGCCCGAACCGATCTCGACCCAAGTTATCCCGCGCGACCGTCATGCGATGTTCTTTGCGACGTTGGGCGTCATTGCCTCTAGCCTTGAGAATATCTCGATCGAGATCCGGCATATGCAGCGCACCGAAGTGTTGGAGGCCGAAGAGTTTTTCTCGCCGGGTCAAAAAGGCTCTTCGGCGATGCCGCATAAGCGTAATCCGGTGTTGTCCGAAAACCTGACGGGCCTTGCGCGTCTGGTGCGGATGTCGGTGATCCCAGCGCTGGAAAACGTGGCCCTTTGGCACGAACGCGATATCTCGCATTCCTCGGTGGAACGCGCCATTGGCCCGGACACCACGGTCACCTTGGATTTTGCCTTGCACCGGCTTGCCGGGCTGGTCGAAAAACTGGTGATCTACCCCGATAACATGCTGGCGAATATGAATAAGTTCCGTGGCTTGGTGATGAGCCAACGCGTGCTGCTGGCCTTGACCCAAGCGGGCGTCAGCCGTGAAGACAGCTACCGTTTGGTGCAGCGCAATGCCATGAAGGTTTGGGAAAAAGGCGCGGATTTCAAAACCGAGCTGTTGGCAGATGCAGAGGTGACAGCAGCCCTGTCGCCGGCACAGATCGAAGAAAAATTCGATCTTGGCTACCACACCAAACATGTCGATACGATTTTTGCGCGGGTTTTC
>JBLIGH010000265.1:0-4972 GCA_047636855.1 Pseudorhodobacter sp. | reverse complement strand
GGTGCTGCATTGCTTTGATTGATCCCAAAGGCAACTAAGTTTAAGAACGAGCAGCATCAACAAAGTGGTCCAATGCATCTGCGCAACGCCGTTTACACAACTTCTGCTGTCGTGCTCGCGGCCAGTCTTGCCGCGCTTGGCGCATGGTGGTCGGCCTCTGCCGTGGAAAACCGCTCTGCCGAAGCGGTGAAATCGCGTTTGTTGAATGCGGGACTTACTTGGGCAGTGGTCGAAACCAACGGCCTACAAGTTCGGTTGTCTGGCACCGCCCCAAATGAAGCGTCACGGTTTCGGGCCGTGAATTTGGTTGGGACTGTCGTGCAATCCGCGCGTATTCGCGACTCTTTGGGCGTGACCGCGATACGCGCGATTGAAGCCCCACGGTTTTCGGTCGAGATCCTGCGCAATGATGAAGGTATTTCCCTGATTGGGCTGCTGCCCGGCAAGGCAAAAGAGACCGAGCTGACCGCCTCTGTGACCAGTGTCGCGCGCGGCCTTGCCGTGTCGGATATGCTAGAGACGGCGGATTACCCGGCCCCTGAAAATTGGACAGAGGCGCTGGAGTTTGGGCTATTCGCGCTGAAACTTCTGCCCCGCTCCAAAATTTCAGTGGCTGCCGATCTGGTTGTGATCACAGCGATATCCAGCAGTGCCGAGGAAAAGCGCAAACTGGAAAGTGAACTGAGTCGCAACGTCCCAAATGGCGTGACGGTCGAGATTGGGATTTCTGCCCCACGCCCCGTTTTAACGCCCTTCACGCTGCGATTTGTGATGGATGAAAGGGGCGCAAGGTTCGATGCTTGCTCTGCCGATACGGTCAAAGCGCAGGATCGGATTCTAAAAGCCGGTGTTGCGGCCGGTGTCACAGTGACGAGCACTTGTACTGTTGGGCTTGGCGTTCCGACACCGCGCTGGGTAGAGGCTGCCGAAAAAGGCATCAGCGCCGTCACACAGCTTGGCGGCGGCACCATTACTTTCTCGGATGCGGATGTGTCACTGGTAGCGACGGTTGAAACACCGCAAGCGCTTTTTGACCGGGTTGTTGGCGATCTGCAGACACAATTGCCGCCGGTCTTTTCGCTGCAAGCAACATTACCGCCCAAACCCAGCGCCACCGCCGTCGCAGAAGGACCTGCCGAATTTACCGCCGAGTTGGCAGAGAGCGGCCAGACCCAGTTGCGCGGGCGGATAACAGATGCCGTAACGCGCGAAGCGGTCGACAGCTTTGCCCGCGCGCAATTTGGCGCAGACCGTGTTTATACCGGCACCCGGCTGGACGATGATTTGCCCGACGGCTGGCCGGTGCGGGTCTTGGCGGGCATCGAAGCCTTGGCCCAATTGCATCACGGCAATCTGATGGTGCGGTCGGATATGGTCGAGATTAGCGGTGTTACCGGCAGGCCCGATGGCCGTGCGCGCATTTCACAGATCCTGTCCGATAAGCTGGGTCAGGGCAAAACCTTCCGCATCAATGTGGCCTATGACAAGAAATATGACCCGCTGGCAGCCCTACCAACCCCGCAAGAATGCGCGGCCCGGATGAACGCGGTGCAAGTCAGTGCAAAGATCGGTTTTGCGCCCGGCTCTGCCGAGATGGATGCTGCTGCTCAAGGGACACTGGACGCCTTGGCCGAAGTCCTGACAGGCTGCCCGCCGCTCGAGATGGAAATTGGCGGTCATACGGATAGCCAAGGGTCAGAAGGCGGCAACCGCGCGCTTAGCCAAGCCCGCGCCGAGGCGGTTTTGACCGGCTTGCAAGGGCGGCGGCTGCAAATGGCGGGATTTGTGGCCAAAGGGTACGGCGAGGACGATCCTATTGCGGAAAACGATAACGAAGCGGGGCGCGAGGCCAATCGGAGGATCGAGTTCACTTTGTTGAGCGAACCAGAGGAAGTGGCACCACCTTCACCCCTGGATCTTGTGCGGGCCGCGGCACAAGAGGCCGAGGCGCAAACCCTTAATGACGATGCCGCGCCAGAGCTTCTGCCTGCCGGTCCGAACCTTGAACCGATAGGCCCCGAGCCTGCTGAGGCCGTTCTGGCAGAGGCCACCGCAACTGAGGCCCCGTCAGATCCCACAGATGACGCGCCCGCGATCGTTTCAGAAGAGCCAGAGGCTGCTGCGCAAGGCGAGCAGGTCGCTGCGCTTGAATCCCCAATCGATTTGGGCACTGTGCGTAGCATCGTGATTGAAGAAGGCCCCAGTTTCCTGTTTCAGCGAACAGATGAGAAATGGCCACGTCCGCGCCGTCGCCCGTGATTTTACTATTTTCACTCTTTAGATTGTGAAGTAAAAGTCTTTCCATGAACCGCACCGAATTCATCATCGCCACGACCATCATCCTTTTCGTGGCATTTATGCTGGGGTGGTTCACGCATTGGCTTTTGCACCGTTTCACCCGCATAAGTGGCGGTGAAGTGGGCGAATTGGATAATCTTGCGCAATCGTTGCACGAAGCCGAAGAAATGCGCGATCAAGCGATATTGTATCTGGAACAACGCGAGGCGGAACTGACCAATCAGATCAGCCAGGCCGAAGCCGAGTTACGCGCCGCAATGGAAGGCTTGCGCGAAGCCCGCCATGAGGCCGAAGAGATGCGCGCCTATATCGAACGAATTCACGCTTCCGCTTAACCTTTTTCGCGACGTCGCCAGAAACGATCAGGGGTTTACCTTGGCATGGTCGGGGTTCTCCCGCCATTCGTTGCTGCGGCTGCGCCCCAGCGCCTCAAGGTTGGGCCGGGCAGTCTGATTTCTTCGAAATCCGACTGCGATCAGGCCTTTGGAACTGCTGGGTCAGTTCTCAACCGACGGACAGCCCATAATCTCTACAGCGCGATTTTTACCCAACACTGTCACGATAATATCTTGGCGCTGCAGCGCGAAAGCCCCGCCTTCTAAGGCGACCATATCGACTGTTGCCACCAAGCTGCGCCCCTGACGTGTGATATCAGCCTCTGACACCCAAATTTCTGGGTTTCCAGGTTCGAACACCACCGTTTCGGCACCTCCGGTGGAAGGCAAATCCAATTGGGCCGTCACTTGCATCCCGTCACTGCCCGGTTCAATCACGCAGCTAATCTGGCGCAGCCCCGCCTCTTTTGCCGTCGAGGGGCGCTTGCGCAATGCGCTGCGAATTGCGGCATCATCCGCGCCTTGATCGGGTAAGTCCGCTTTGAACTCAAAATGGGCCGGGATGCAAATATCGGAACAAACCCCCAAATCGACCGCCGCCTGAAGATAGACAGGCTGGCTGGGATCGACAGGCATCACTTCGATTGGCAGCACCAATTCCGTAGAATAGCCGATCGTTTGCAAGCCCCCAACATCGTAGACATTGGGGCGGGGCCAATGAAAGCGCACCGATTTCACATTGCGCGAACCATCCCAATCGAAGCTGGGGGGAATGCCATTATCGCCCGGTGCGCGCCAATAGGTTTTCCAGCCCTGTGCCAGATGCAAATGCACCGCAACCATCCGATTGCCGTTGTCCATTTGCCAACCGCTGCGAAACTCGACCCGAAACGGTTCCGATTGTGCAGCGACGGGGCCGCTCAGACCAGAACTGAGCAATAACAGGGCAAGCGCGGGGAGGATTTGAGCAAATTTCAACATTCGGTCAAGATACGCTGTCACCCGCGCATCGCACAATCACATTGTAGCGAAACCGAGGTGATCTAACGCGGCTGTGATCGGAGTGTTTTACCTGCGCTTCAGGCAGAGGATCGGCATCGCTTTGCCACCGGCGCAAAAATCCGCTTGAGACTGACCGAGCGCCGAACCATGTTAGGGGGATGGAGACGCAAACCAATCTGAATTTTGAAGGCAAGTTGCTGATTGCCATGCCGGGGATGGAAGATCCGCGATTTGACGGGTCTGTCATTCTGATCTGTGCCCATACGCCCGAGGGTGCCATGGGGCTGATCGTGAATAAACCCACGCCAAACCTAAGCTTCGAGGCCTTGCTGGAACAGTTGAAAATCCCCAACCTGCGGCATGGCCCGGCTATTCGGGTGCATTTTGGCGGGCCGATTGAGCGATCACGCGGGTTTGTGCTGCATTCCTCGGACTACCGCGCCGAAGGGCTGACGATGCAGATCGCAGGCGGCTACGGTATGACGGCAACCCAAGATGTGTTGAAGGCTTTGGGCAAAGACCAAGGGCCCGAAATCGCTTTGCTGGCACTGGGTTATGCCGGTTGGGGGCCGGGGCAATTGGAATCCGAAATTCTACGCAATGATTGGCTGACGACCGAAGCCCCTGCCGATTTGGTTTTTTCTCAAGACGACACAACGAAATGGGCCGGGGCTTTACGGCGCATGGGTGTCAATCCTTCGGCGCTTTCAGGCACCTCTGGTCGCGCTTAGGCAGCGTTCAACAAAGGCCTGATCACCCCTGCAAAATGTTGCTTAAGGCCCGATTGTGAAACATTGCACAGCACGGGCCTGCAGGCGACGGCAGGCAAGATCAGCCTGATCTTGCGATAGGCCCATGAAGTTCGCGTCATAGCCACTGGTCCGCTGTACGACCTTTCGCAGGCCTTCTTGTAGGGTCGTGCTTTCGGTCAGCATGGTTTTCATCAAGACGCGTTCCGCCGCGCTGCGCGAGGGGAAGCGGCCTAGGTTAACGCCCCAATGGCGCCCGCCAGAGGTGGAAACACGGGTCACCACCACAGGCTTAGCCTTGGGCAAAGGCTCCTTCTGCGCGGTTTGCGTCGATTCCAGAAACTTTGGACGCGGGCGCGGGGGCGCTACGGCGGCAACAAGTGTAGGGTTCTGCGCTATTTCGGCAGGGGAAATCGGTGCGGAAAGCGCAATCGCGCGATTTGGAGTGTCACTAACGGGCGCGTCAGGTGGCTTGGCAACAGCGGCCCGTGCAACTTCCAATACCGGCTCTGGCTTGGCCTCGGGTCGCGATTCCGGGGCCGATACGGGACTGATCGCGGCTGCCAAAGCGCCTTCGATACCGTCTTG